>NZ_JBEXXN010000002.1:0-233725 GCF_040630445.1 Streptomyces sp. NPDC005805 | reverse complement strand
GTCCGGGTTCACCCACAGCCGCTCGGCCGGGATCGCCTTCAGCCCGGTGCGCAGCAGTGCGGCGGCCTCCGCCGTGTCCGGCACCCGGGGCGAGTGGATGTCGTACACACCCGGACCGGCCTCGCGCGGGTAGCCGTGGGCGGCCAGTTCGTGCGCGACCTGCATGTGCGAGCGGGCCGCCTCCAGGCTGATCACGTCCGCGTCCAGGTCGTCGATGGCCTGGACGATGTCCCCGAACTCGGCGTAGCACATATGCGTGTGGATCTGCGTCTCCGGCCGCACCCCGCTGGTGGTCAGGCGGAACGCCTCGGTCGCCCACGCCAGGTACGCGGCGTGGTCGGCCGCCCGCAGCGGCAGGGTCTCGCGCAGCGCCGGCTCGTCCACCTGGATCACCGAGGTGCCGGCCGCCTCCAGGTCGTCGACCTCGTCGCGCAGGGCCAGCGCCACCTGGCGGGCGGTCTCGCCGAGCGGCTGGTCGTCGCGGACGAAGGACCAGGCGAGCATGGTCACCGGGCCGGTGAGCATGCCCTTGACGGGCCGTCCGGTGAGCGACTGCGCGTACGTCGTCCAGCGGACCGTCATCGGCTCGGGGCGGGAGATGTCCCCGGCCAGGATCGGCGGCCGGACGTAACGGGTGCCGTACGACTGGACCCAGCCGTGCTGGGTGGCCAGATAGCCGGTGAGCTGCTCGGCGAAGTACTGGACCATGTCGTTGCGTTCGGGCTCGCCGTGCACCAGGACGTCCAGCCCGGCCTTCTCCTGGAAGGAGAGGACCTCCTGGATCTCGGTCCTGATGCGGTCCTCGTACCCGGCGGTGTCGATCCGTCCGGCGCGCAGGTCGGCGCGGGCGGTGCGCAGTTCGGCGGTCTGCGGGAAGGAGCCGATGGTGGTGGTCGGCAGCAGCGGCAGGCCGAGGTGCGCGCGCTGGGCGGCGGTGCGGTCGGCGTACGGCTGGGAGCGGCGGCCGTCGGCGTCGGTGATCGCGGCGGCGCGGGCGCGCACGGCCGGGTCCCGGGTGATGGGGGAGCCGGCGCGGGAGGCCAGGTCGGCCCGGTTGGCGGCGAGTTCGGCGGCGATCGCGCCGGTGCCGCGGGACAGCCCGGTGGCCAGGGTGACGATCTCGGCGGTCTTCTGCTCGGCGAAGGCCAGCCAGCGCAGCACCTGCGGGTCGATGTCCCGCTCGGCGGCCGCGTCGAACGGGACGTGCAGCAGGGAGCAGGACGCCGAGACGTCGACCCGGCCGGCCAGCCCGAGCAGGGTGCCGAGGGTGGTCAGCGACTTCTCCAGGTCGTTGATCCAGATGTTGCGGCCGTCCACGACACCGGCGACCAGCCGCTTGCCGGGCAGTCCGCCGACGGCGGCGAGGGCGTCCAGGTTGGCGGCGGCGGGCCCGGTGAAGTCCAGGGCGAGACCGTCGACGGGGGCCTTGGCGAGGACCGGGAGGGCGTCGCCGAGCCGGTCGAAGTAGGAGGCGACCAGCAGCTTCGGCCGGTCCGCGAGCCCGCCGAGGTCGCGGTAGGCGCGGGTGGCGGCGTTCAGCTCGGCCGGGGTGCGGTCCTGCACCAGGGCGGGCTCGTCGAGCTGCACCCACTCGGCGCCGGCGGCCCGCAGGTCGGCCAGGACTTCCGCGTACACCGGCAGCAGCCGGTCCAGCAGGGTCAGCGGGTCGAAGTCGGCGGCGACCCCGGGGGCGGGCTTGGCGAGCAGCAGGTACGTGACGGGGCCGACGAGCACCGGGCGGGGCGTGAGGCCCAGGGCCAGGGCTTCCGTCAGCTCGGCGACCTGCTTGGCCGAGTCGGCCGTGAAGACGGTGTCCGGGCCCAACTCGGGCACCAGATAGTGGTAGTTGGTGTCGAACCACTTGGTCATTTCCAGCGGGGCGACCTGCTGGGTCCCGCGGGCCATGGCGAAGTAGCCGTCCAGGGCGTCCGCGGCGACGGCCGCGCGGTGCCGCTCGGGGATCGCGCCGACCATGACGGAGGTGTCCAGGACGTGGTCGTAGAAGGAGAAGTCACCGGTGGGGACCTCGTGGACGCCGGCGGCGGCGAGCCGCTGCCAGTGGGTGCGGCGCAGACCGGCGGCGGTCTCGTGCAGGGCCCCGGCCGTGACCCGGCCCTTCCAGTACCCCTCGATCGCCTTCTTCAGTTCCCGGTTCCGCCCCTGGCGGGGGTAGCCGTAGACGGTGGCGCCTGCTGCCGCGGCTGCGGACTTCGGTGTCACGGAACTCTCCTTCGCGAGTTTGTGTGAACAACCCCGGCCACGCCACGGGTACACGAAGGAGCGGGCGCACGGACGACCGTGCCACCGCTGCCGCCGACCCACCCGCGAGGTCACCGAGATCTCCGCGCGCGACTGTCGCGCACGGGCAGTGGCAGGTCTTCGGACTCGCGGGCACGCCCTGACGACGTACGTCAGGCCACCTACTGGCCGTCGCTTCCCGGGCCCCCGCTGGGACCCAGTGCATGTGACGGCGTTCGTTCCCGCTCACCGCTGCGGGGCAGTCCCGGATTCCCACCGGGTTCCCTCTTGCGACGCATCCCGCCTGGCTGACGGGGCGAACCAGCTGCACGGAACAGCCTAGACGCCGCCGCCTCGCGGCGGGGTAGGGCGTCCACGTGGCGGACGCGGGCGTGGGACGCGGTGGCCTCCCGCGGGCCGGGCGACGGGCGCGGCGCGCACGGCGGGCGTGGGACGCACGGCGGGCGCGGGGCGGCTCACTCGTACCGCCCCGCGCCCGCCTCCACAGCGGCAGCGTACGGACCCCCTCAGGTCCCGGCTGCCTCGCACCGGGGTCCCTCAACCCCGGCCGTTTCCGCCCGGGGTCGCCCCCGGTCGCAGGTCCCGGGGTCACCCCCGGTCGTAGGTGTGGAACCCCCGCCCGCTCTTGCGGCCCAGCAGGCCGGCCTCCACCATCCGCTGGAGCAGCGGGGGAGGGGCGTACAGGGGCTCCTTGAACTCGTCGTACAGAGATTGCGCGATCGAGGCCACCGTGTCGAGCCCGATCAGGTCCGCGAGTTTCAGCGGCCCCATCGGATGGGCGCAGCCCAGCTCCATCCCGGCGTCCACGTCGGCCGCGGTCGCGAACCCGGACTCGGCCATCCGGATCGCCGACAGCAGGTACGGCACCAGCAGCGCGTTGACCACGAAACCGGCCCGGTCCTGCGCGCGCACCACCGTCTTGCCCAGGGTGTGCGTGGCGAAGTCCTCCACCGCGGCGGCCGTGGCGGGCGAGGTGTGCAGCGAGGTGACCACTTCGACCAGCGGCAGCACCGGTACGGGGTTGAAGAAGTGCAGCCCCACCACCCGGTCCGCGCGGCCGGTCGCCATCCCGAGGCGCATCACGGGGATGGACGAGGTGTTGGTGGCGAGGACCGCCTCCGGATCGGCCACGATCTTGTCGAGGGCGGCGAAGACCTCGGTCTTGGCCGCCGCGTTCTCGACCACCGCCTCCACCACGAGCTGACGGTCCGCCAGTGCGTCCATGTCGGCGGTGAACACGGTCCGGGCGAGGGCGTCCTCGGCCGAGAGGCGGTCCAGCTTGCCGCGCCGCACCGCACGCTCCAGGGACATCGCGGTCCGCTCCCGCGCGGCCCGGGCGGCCATCGCGTCGGCCTCGCAGACGAGGGTGTCCAGTCCGGCCCGGGCGCACACCTCGGCGATGCCGACGCCCATCTGCCCGCCGCCGACCACCCCGACCCGCCGGATGGCCGCCGCCTCGGGCCCGGGCCCGCCCCCCGTTCCGGGCCCGGCCCCCGCCCCCGACGCGCCCCCGGACGCGGCGCCGGCCCCCGCCCCGGACGCGCCCCCGCCCGCGGCCCCCGCCCCGGTCATCGCGCGCCGCCCGCGTGCCCGGCGTGACGCACCAGGTGCCGCGCGTACGCGTCCGGCGTGAAGAACGGCGGCAACTCCCGCTCCAGCGCCGTGCGTTCGAACAGCGCCCGGACCTCCTCCACCGCCGCCCACGGGAACTCGCGGCCCAGCGCCTCGCACTCCTCGTCCAGCAGCCGCAGCACGGTCTCCCGGTCGACGACGCGGTGCCGCAGCCACTGCCAGATCTGGACCCGGGCGATCTCGGCGGTCGCCGCGTCCTCCATCAGCCCGTACAGGGCGACCGCGCCCGCGCCCCGCAGCCAGGCGTCGAAGTAGCGCAGCGCGACGGCGATGTTGCCGCGCACGCCCTCCGGGGTGGGCGGGGCGCTGATCCGGCGGACCGCCAGCAGGTCGGCCGGGGTCACGGCAACGTCGTCGCGGGTGCGGTCGAGCTGGTGCGGGCGCTCGCCGAGGACGCCGTCGAACACCTCCCGGCAGAGCGGGACCAGGCCCGGGTGGGCGACCCAGGAGCCGTCGAAGCCGTCCTCGGCCTCCCGCTCCTTGTCGAGGCGCACCTTGGCGAGCGCGGCCTCGTGCGCCTCCGGGTCCCGGCTCGGGACCTGGGCGGCCATCCCGCCGATCGCGTGCGCGCCGCGCCGGTGGCAGGTGCGCACCAGGAGTTCGGTGTACGCGCGCATGAAGGGCGCGGTCATGGTGATCTGCGCCCGGTCGGGGAGCAGGAAGTCGGTGCGGTGCCCGAAGGTTTTGATCAGGCTGAACAGGTAGTCCCAGCGGCCCGCGTTGAGCCCGGCGCTGTGCTCCCTCAGCTCGTGGAGGATCTCCTCCATCTCCACGGCCGCGGTGATCGTCTCGATGAGGACGGTGGCCCGGACCGTGCCGCGCGGGATGCCGAGGAGTTCCTGCGCCAGGACGAACACGTCGTTCCAGAGCCGGGCCTCATAGCGGTTCTCCAGCTTGGGGAGGTAGAAGTACGGGCCGTGGCCGGCGGCGATCTGGCGCCGGGCGCAGTGGAAGAAGTACAGGCCGAAGTCGACCAGGGACGCGGGCGCCGGGCGCCCGTCCACCAGCAGGTGGTCCTCGGTCAGGTGCCAGCCGCGCGGCCGGACCGTGATGGTGGCCAGGTCCCCGTCCGTGCGCAGCCGGTACTCCTTGCCGTCCGCGCTGGTGAAGTCGATGCGGCGCTCGATCGCGTCCAGCAGGACGAGCTGGCCGCCGATGACGTTCTCCCAGGTCGGGGCGGTGGCGTCCTCGAAGTCCGCCATCCACACCCGCGCGCCGGAGTTGAGGGCGCGCACCGCCATCCCGCGCTCGGGGGGCCCGGTGATCTCCACCCGGCGGTCGGTGAGTCCGGGCGCGGGCGGCGCGACCCGCCAGGAGTCGTCCGCGCGGACGGCCGAGGTCGCGATCGGGAACTCGAACGGCGACCCGGAGGCGAGGCGGGACGCCCGGCGCCGGCGCTCCCCGAGGAGTTCGGTGCGGCGTTCGGCGAACGCGCCGACCAGGGCGCCCACGAAGTCCAGCGCCTCGGGCGTGAGGATCTCCTCGTGCCGCTCGCCGGGCGCGGCGAGCACCTGGACGTGCGGGGCGGGCGCGGCGGCGAGGGGCTCGGGCGCGGGGACGGGGGCGGGAACGGTGCTGGTGGACATGCGGTACTCCTGAGGGGAAGAGCACGGGGGCCGCGCCGGGAGGCGGGGCCGCGGGCCACGGTGGACGCTCGGCGTCCGGTACGAGGCCGGAACCGGGGGCATCCGGTACGAGGGCGTCCCGGTCGGGGGTCGGGGGTCGGGGCGTGGGCCGGGTCCGCCGGCCCGCCCGGCCCGGTGCCGGGGAGCGTGCGGCGGACGGTCGTCCGGTTCCCGGGGTGCCGGCGGGACGGTGCCGGGCACCCCGGGGATCTGCGGTCCGGCGCGGCGCGGCGACGCCGGACGGCGCCGGGAGGGCGTCGGCGGGGTCGGCGGACCGGGCCGGGCGCCTCCCGCGCGGTGGACCGGCCGGGCGGCCGGTCACGCGCCCGTCACGCGTCGGTCAGTGGAACTGCTCCTCCTCGGTGGAGCCGGTCAGCGCGGTGGTCGAGGAGGCCGGGTTGACGGCCGTGGAGATCTGGTCGAAGTAGCCGGTGCCGACCTCCCGCTGGTGGCGGACGGCCGTGAAGCCCTGCGCCTGCGCGGCGAACTCGCGCTCCTGGAGGTCGACATAGGCGGTCATGCCGTGCTCCGCGTAGCCGCGCGCCAGGTCGAACATGCCGTGGTTGAGGGAGTGGAAGCCGGCCAGGGTGATGAACTGGAAGCGGTAGCCCATCGCGCCCAGCTCACGCTGGAACTTGGCGATCTGGTCGTCGTCCAGCGCGGCCTTCCAGTTGAAGGACGGCGAGCAGTTGTAGGCGAGCATCTGGTCCGGGTACTGCGCGTGGATCGCCTCGGCGAACTCGCGGGCCTGCGCGAGGTCCGGGGTGCCGGTCTCGACCCAGATCAGGTCGGCGTAGGGCGCGTAGGCGAGACCGCGCGCGATGACGGGCTCCATGCCGCCGCGGACCCGGTAGAAGCCCTCGGAGGTGCGCTCGCCGGTGACGAACCGCGCGTCGCGCTCGTCCACGTCGCTGGTGATCAGGTTGGCGGCGAGGGCGTCGGTGCGGGCCACGATCAGGGTGGGCACATCGGCGATGTCGGCGGCGAGGCGGGCCGCGTTGAGGGTGCGGATGTGCTGCGAGGTCGGCACGAGGACCTTGCCGCCGAGGTGGCCGCACTTCTTCTCGGAGGCGAGCTGGTCCTCGTAGTGGATGCCCGCGGCGCCCGCCGCGATCATCGCCTTGGTCAGCTCGAAGGCGTTCAGCGGGCCGCCGAAGCCGGCCTCGGCGTCGGCGACGATCGGCGCCAGCCAGTCGGTGGTGTCGGTGCCGCCCTCGGCCGTGGCGATCTGGTCGGCGCGCAGCAGCGCGTTGTTGATCCGGCGGACGACCTGCGGCACCGAGTTGACCGGGTAGAGGCTCTGGTCCGGGTAGGTGTGACCGGCCTGGTTGGCGTCGGCGGCGACCTGCCAGCCGGAGAGGTAGATGGCCTGGAGGCCCGCCTTGACCATCTGCACGGCCTGGCCGCCGGTGAGCGCGCCGAGGGCGTGGATGTAGTCCTGGGAGTGGAGCTGGCGCCACAGGCGCTCGGCGCCCCGGCGGGCGAGGGTGTGCTCCTCGCGGACGCTGCCGGACAGCCGGATCACGTCCTCGGCGCCGTAGGTGCGCTCGATGCCCGCCCAGCGCGGGTCCTCGGCCCACCGCCGTGCCAGGTCCTGGGCCGCCGTCGTCGTGTCTGCCTGTGCCATGACCGTCTCCCGGGTCGTGTGAACCGCTCGCTTTTGTGAACGGAGCGGATGGGTGTCACGTGATGTCACTGAGTGCCGTGCAGTGCCGCTGTGTCTGTCGTCAGCGCGACCCGCCGGGAGGCTCCCCGGCCCCGGTCCCGAGGCGCGGAGAGGTGAGCAATGTGCGCCGGTGTCCGTTGGGAGAGGTCGGGAAGGCGACGTCAGGGCATGAAATCGCTGTCTTCCCGACCGGCTCGGCAACCGGGTCCGGCGGGCCGCAGTACGACTCTGGCACTGGCACTGAGTGCCATCAACCGTGGACCTCTGCCAACTTCTGTGAAGGCGGGAGCGGTGTTTTGCCAACTTTGCCAATGGTCGGGGTGGCCGGATCGGGCCTACGATCGGATGGGCCCGGCGCCGGGCCCCGGTGGCCGCGGAACCGGTTCGCGCGCGAGTCGGCCGGACCGGGCGAGCCAGAGCCCGACAGGAGCCGGACGGGACGAGCCAGAGCCGGACGGGGCCGGACGGGACCGGCACGAGGGAGACGAGGCGGACGTGAGCAAGACCTACGCCGGGGCACGGCTGCGCCGGCTCCGCGAGGAGCGCCGCCTCGGCCAGGCGGAACTGGCCCGGATGCTCGCCATCTCCCCGAGCTACCTCAACCAGATGGAACACGACGCCCGCCCGCTGACCGTGCCGGTGCTGCTCCGCCTGACCGAGGTCTTCGGGGTCGACCCGGGCTTCTTCTCCGAACGGGACACCACCCGTATGGTCGCCGACCTCCGCGAGGCCCTCGCGGGCGAGGTCGAGGCCGGCCGCGTCTCCGCCGCCGACCTCGCCGAGCTGGCCTCCCGGATGCCGGCGGTCGCGGGCGTCCTCCTCGACCTCGGCCGCCGGGGCCACGCCCTGGCCGAACGGCTCGCCGAGGCCGCCGAGGGCCGGGGCGCGGCCCCGCCGCCGGACGCGCCGCGCTCCCCGCACGAGGAGATCCGCGAGTTCTTCTACCGCCGCCAGAACTACCTCCACGAGACCGACCTCGCCGCCGAGGAGCTGGCCCGGACCATCGGCCTGCGCCCCGGCGAGGTCCTGCGGACCCTCTCCGCCCGGCTGGCCGACCGCCACGGCGTCCGCGTCGCCACCGGCGGCGACGCCCTGCACCAGTACGACGCCGGCGACCGCATCCTGCGCCTGGGCGGCCAACTGCGCCCGGGCCAGCAGGCGTTCCGCATGGCCACCCAGCTCGCCCTGCTGGAGCACGCCGACGGCATCTCCGCCCTCGCCTCCGAGGACTACGACGAGGGCTCGACCGTCTGGTCCCTGGCCCGGATCGGCATCGCCAACTACTTCGCCGCCGCGCTGATCCTCCCGTACCGGGACTTCCACGCGGCGGCCGAGGAGGTCCGCTACGACATCGAGCGCCTGACCGACCGCTTCGGCCTCGGCTACGAGACGGTGTGCCACCGCCTGAGCACCCTCCAGCGGCCCCGGCTGCGCGGGGTGCCGTTCTCCTTCGTCCGCGTCGACCGCGCGGGCAACATGTCCAAGCGCCAGTCCGCGACCGCGTTCCACTTCTCCCGAGCGGGCGGCACCTGCCCGCTGTGGAACGTCTACGAGGCGTTCGCCTCACCCGGCCGCATCCACGTCCAGATCGCCGCCATGCCGGACGGCCGCCGCTACCTGTGGACCGCGCGCACGGTCACCCGCCACCGGGGCGGCTGGGGCGAACCGGGCAAGACCTTCGCCATCGGCCTCGGCTGCGAGATCCGCCACGCCTCCCGCCTCGTCTACTCCGACGGCCTCGACCTGGACAACGCGGCCGCCGCGACCCCGATCGGCATGGGCTGCCGCGTCTGCGAACGCCTCGACTGCCCCCAGCGCTCGGTCCCACCCCTCGGCCGCCCCCTCGCCGTCGACGAGAACCGCAGCACCTTCGTCCCGTACGCGGTCCGCGAACCGGGGGCGGGGTGACACGTGCGGCCGGGCTGGACGGGAGCGGTCAGGGCCGCTCGCACCCCGCCTGGTCCGTCACGGCCTCGACGAAGCCCTCGAAGAGATCCATGTCCTCGCGCAGGATGCCGCGCGCGGGTGCGTCGGCCCCACCGAAGAAGTGGCCCATCTCCAGCAGAGTCGGCTTCCCCTCGCAGGTCAGAAGCGCCCGGGGTTCCTTGCCGCCGCTGTCGGCTCCGTAGAGGCCGACCAGTCGGGGGTCCTGGGTGGCCGTGAAGTGGACGATCCCCTTCCATGGGTCGTCCGAGGAGCCGATCGCGCAACTCCAGAGGCGGAAGTCATCGGGCGCCGTGGCGTATTGAATGGCTGTGGGCCCGGACGGCCCGTTCGAGAGCGGTGAGAAGCCGCGGAGACCGCAGGCGTTCCCGTCATCCAGGCCGTCATTCCGGAGCAGCCGCGGTGCCGTACGAGGCGAGGCGAAGTTCCCCGCCGCGCAGCCGAGTTCCTTGGTCAGTCCGACGGCCGCCTTCATCAGGACGTCGGTCATGCGCTTCTGCAGAACCCCGTCCTTCCACACGTCCTCCTGGTCGTTGGTGGCATCCAGCTGAAGGTACGGAGCGCCCGCCTGTCCCAGCTCCCTGCCGCAGGCAGCCGGAAGCAGGACGCCGGCGTACGACCTGTTCACCCAACCGGGCACCCCGGCGATCGGTGCGCGGAAGGGAGACTCGGCTGCCACCTCGTCGGCCGTGCGCCACACGTCGGTTGCCGAGATCACCGAGTCGACCGTGAGCGTGAACTCGTCCGCCACGTCGCAGTAGGGCCGTGCGGAGTCCCTCAGGGCGACCTCCCGCGAGGTGTACTCCTGCCGTGGCTCGACGCCGAGTGCGGACACGTCGTCCGACGTCAGCGTGCCCCAGCAGAAGGAGGTCTGCGGGGGAGCCGGCTCCTCCCCGCGCGCCACGGTGAGCACCACCACTCCGGTTGCCACGAGGGCGCCCACCGCCGCCGCGGCCACGGCTGCCTTCGCCCTGCTGCTGTTCATCAGCGCCTTCCTGTGAGGGCCGAGCCGTCATCCATCGCCGGTGAGGCTTGCTACGGCCGCGGTGCTCTCGGCTTCGGCGCGCTTGCCCGTCTGCGGTGTTCGCCCCCACACGCTATCGAGGCGTCGCACACGGGATCGAGAAGGGGTGCGCGCCGGCGCGCCCCCCGACGGCAACGGCAGCACCTTCGTCCTGTCCGCGATCCGGTACCGGCGGTGCCCCCGGCGTGTGAACCCACGTGACCGGCAACGGTGTTGCCCCTAGGATCACGCTGACATGATCACGTGAGGGGGGACCGGAACATGGCGGGGAACGACGACTGCTGTTCGGCCCGTGCCGGCTGACCCCGTCACCACGCGATCCTCCCGCCGCCCGGTCGCCGGGGGCGTCGCCAAGGCGCTGTGCGTCGGGGTGCTGCTCGTGCTGCACGCGGTCGGCGGATTCTTCCTGCTGAACGCCCTGCTCACCGAGGCCGAAGGCCCGTGGGACTCGACCGTCACCGGCACCGCGCGGCTCATGGCCGTGCTCGCCGTGGCCACCGAACTCCTGGCCGCGGCCGCCACGGCGGCCTTCGTCGCCCTGGTGAACCTGCGGCGCGGGTGGTACGTGCTCCCGGTCGTGATCGTCCTCGCGGCGCTCGCGCGGACGGTGTTCCCTCCGGTCCCGTGACCGCCCCCGGCCGCCCGGCTGCGGCACAGCCCATCGACCTGTCGACTTACCGGCCTACCGACCTGAAAGCGAGTCGCTCTTTATGCAGCAAGCGCAGCCCACCTTCGTCCTGGTCCACGGAGCGTTCGCGAACTCCTTCTCCTTCGCGCCGCTTCAGGCCGAACTCGGCCTGCTGGGACACCGTTCGGTCGCCGTCGACCTGCCCGGCCACGGCTTCGCCGCGACCTATCTGCACGCGTACCAGACCCCGAAGGACCCGGCCGAGCTGGCCACCGCGCCCGGTGCGCTCAAGGGCGTCACCCTCGCGGACAACGCGGCGCACCTGATCCGGGTCCTGGAGCGGGCCAAGGAGAACGGCCCGGTCGTCCTGGTCTCGCACAGCCGTGGCGGCATCACGGCCACCGCGGCGGCCAACGCGCGGCCGGACCTGATCGACCGGATCGTCTACGTCTCCGCCTGGTGCCCGGTCGCCCTCGACGTCGGCGACTACTACGCGGAGCCGGAGATGGCCACGGTCGACCCCGCGTCCCTGGCCTGGCGGCCTGCGCCAACCCGGCCGAACTCGGCGTGATCCGCGTCAACTTCCGCACCGCGGACCCGGTGGCCCTCGCCGCCTTCAAGGCCGCCTTCCTCGCGGACGGCACCGACGAGGAGCTCCTGACCTTCCTCAACACCTTCCAGCCCGACGAGAACCTCGACGTCGGCACCTCCGCCGACCGCGCCCAGGCCGCGACCTGGGGCCGCATCCCGAAGACCTATGTCCGCCTCGCCGACGACGCCAGCCTGCCCCTCGCACTCCAGGACCGCCTGATCCGCGAGGGCAACGAGCTGACCCCGGACAACCCCTACGACGTCCGCACCCTCCCCGGCAGCCACCTCAAGTGGCTCACCGCCCCGTCCGAGGCGGCCCGCCTCCTCGCGGACCTGGCGGCGCTGCCGGCCTGAACCGGGCAGCGCACCTCTACGGATCGGATGCGATGTTCGCCCGCGAACCACTCGCCTTCTGGGTACTCGACAGCTCATCCCTCCAGGCGCTCGCCGCCTGAAGGGATGAGCTGTCAACAGGGCTCGAACTAGGGCGCGTATCGGAAGTATTTTCCTGTTTGCGGTGGCGCGCCTGGTCGACCTTGTCCGGGATGGTGCAGCGGATCCCTCGGCGACGCGGGTATGCGCGGTTCTTGCGGGAGGCGTACGCCCTATCAGCACACACCCGATCGGGACGGAAGCGCGGTCGGCCCGATGCGGGGCACGCGGAATCGACGCTCAGATCCCACATGATCGCACCCTTCGCATCAGCCAGGGACTGGAGTCGGCTGAAGACCCGGTGCCAGGTGCCGTTTCGCTGCCATCGGCGGAACAAGTCGGTAACGCCGGCAGGCACGGCCTGTCGCTGCTCTCGTGCGCCCCCGCAGACAGCTTCTACGCCAAGAACCGCCTCATCGACGGGGAGAACGACGGCTTCGTCGTGAAGATCCGCACCTGACAGGGGGCAATGGCCCGCGGCCGGCTCTGCACACGAGCCACGGAGTGGATCCGCAAGCCGGGCGCGGGTTCAGCCGTTGAACGGCCAGAACTGCAGCAGGTACTCCTCCACGCCCTCGCCGGTGCCCTCGCCCTCGGACAGGGCCGCGGCCTCGGCCCGGCCCGCGCAGTGGGCGCGCACACGCCAGCGTCCCGGCGAGCCGAGCGTGAAGACCTCCTCCGTCCGGCCCGGATTCATCGACCACACAGCCACCTCGCCGCTGCTCGACCGGAAGTCCGCCTCCGCCTGCTCGTCCCAGCGGGCGGCATCCTCGGGCTGGGCAGGTCCGTCCCACATTTCCACCGTCAGCGCGGCGGTATGCGTGTGCCCGCCACTGTAGAAGTCGAGTCGGCCCGGGAACGCGTTCAGGAACACACCCTGCTCGTAGTCGTCCGGGAAAGGCACCGGCAGATCGCCGTCGTCGGACTCCTGCAGCGCAAAGGCGTGGTAGCCCACGTCCGCCGGAAGAACCAGCCGCTGCACCAGGTGTGCCATCCCCAGCTCCTTGGCCGTCTCGTATCGATTCACCATGATCGTAGGCGCGCACGGCCCACAGCCACAGGCCAGATCGAGGCGGAAGCAGGTCGAGCGGTTCGCAGCGCAATGAAGACGGTGAACGGTTTTCCAGCAAGGCTATTTCGCGTCGAGTCCACGATGCGGTGGCGCGATCGCACACCCCTGAATCTCAAATTCCTGTCAAATGATCACGGTCCGGTAACCGATTTTCGGTGCTGCGCAGCGAATTTGTCGCCATGTGCTTGGCTGTTTTCGACCCGCTGACCACGGGTCGAAGAAAATTTCACAGTTGAAACGGGGAGAGTCTTCTTTTTATGGTGCGTATGCGAATATCCTCTGCGGTCATGGCCTCGATCGCGATCGCTGCTTCCGTCGTGACTCCCGGCGCAGCGTTCGCCGCTGACGGCGGCCCCGACCCTGCCCCCGCGGAAGTCTGCTCCGGCGGTTGGCGCAAGAATGTGTACTGCTACAAGGCCACCCATATTGGCAAGGGGCCCGTCTACAAGGACGGCCCCGGTGGGACGATGGTGATCACGAGGACCACTGCGGAAAAGGTGGGCTCGTCCGTCACCGGAACCGCGGGAGTGACGGTGGACTACGCCGTCGCTCAGGCGAAGGCGGAAATCAGCAAGGAGTCTGCGAGGGAAGTCAGCTGGAGCACCGATCACCAGTACCGGCGCAATGTGGCAAGCGGCAGGTACGGAAATACCCAGTACGGCTCCTGGGGGCACTCGGCAACGTGGGAGAAGTACTACGAACTCCCCAATTGCCGTAAGTCTCAGCGGACGAGCGGTGGCGTCAAGGTCGTCAACAAGGCTGTTGGATTCCGCTATTGGGAGACCCGTTCGTGATTTCACTATCGCGCGCTGCCGCGACTGCAGCGATCGTCATCGCGACCGTAGTCACGGTTGTCGGCTGCACGAAGACGGACAAGACCGAGCCACTTCCGCCCGCCCCCTCGGGCTCGCCGTCGAAGCCGGTATCGGACGTGAAGCTGACACCGCCGGAGATTCAGCCAGGCTATCGGCAGGTGGCTGCGGACGGGCCTCGACGTGGTGCGTGGGACCTCGGTGCCGTCACGCTCACCAAGGGGGTTTCGTGGGTGAACGTCAACTGCGTCGCAGACTCCGGTACGGGCAAGCTCGTCATCGCCATCGACACCGTGGGAGAATTCACGGTCGACTGCCCGAGCACGGAAGCCCGGATCAGCGTCAACCAGTTGGACCTGGCCGAGAGTCGCAAGGGACGCTTCCACATCGAGGCCGACAAGCGCATTCGATGGAGCGCCAGTCTCCAGGTGTCCAAGTGACCTGATCCTGTGATGGCGGCGGCTACGGCCCCTCCGATTTCGGAGGGGCCGTAGCCGGGTGCTTTCTCGTGCGCAGGCCGTCAGCCCGTCTCGACCCCGCCCCGCGCGTGGCCGGTGAACGCGGTCCAGGCCGCAGGCGAGAGGGCGAGGGGTGTGCGGCTGGTGTCCTTGGAGTCGCGGACCAGGACGGAGCCGGTCGTCACGGCGACCTCGATGCAGTTGCCGCCGCCGTCGTCGCTGTAGCTGCTCTTGAACCATGCGGGCCCGGTGGTGCTCATAGCGCTCCTCGCATCTGCTCCAGCAGGCCGACGGTCGCCTGGTGGCTCAGGGCCTGCGAGCGCATCTTCCCATAGCGCTGCTGCATGGCGCTGACCGCTTTCGGGTCAGTGATCAGGATGCTGTGATCGTGGGCTTCCACATAGCCGACCCAGCGGCCGTCCTGCCTTTCCGCCACGCTCAACGGGCCGGTCGAACCGGCGTGTTCCTCCTGCGTCCGCGGCATCACCTGGATCTCGACGTTCCGCAGACGTCCGGTGTCCAGAAGGTGGTCGAGCAGCGCGCGCGTCACCTCTCGACCACCCAGCCCCCGGTCGAGGAGCGCCTGTTCGATGATGAAGGCGAAGGCCGTGCCGGGACGCTCCACCAGCAACCGCTGCCGGTCCAACCGGCCCTCGACGCGCTGCTCGAACTGGTCCTCCGTCAGCGGTGGCAGCCTGCGCTCGAACAGGGCGCGGACGTAGGGTTCCGGTTGCAGCAACCCCGGTACGGCGCGGCACTCGTAGGTGCACAGGGATGTCGCCTTCTCCTCGATCGCCGCCCACTCCAGGAACCAGCTCGCCAGCCCCGCCCGTCGCGTCAGGCTGCGTGCCGCCGCAGTGAGGACGCGCGCGGCGGCCGGGCCGAGGACCTCCTCGCAGCGGTCGAGCAGTTCCGTCGGAGGGAACCGCTTCCCCTGCTCGATCTTGGCGATGTACGCCGCCGAGTACCGCACCAGCGGGGCGAACTGCTCCTGGGTGTAACGGGCTTCCTCCCGTAACGCCTTGAGGACCGCGCCGAAGGTCCGCAGGCTGTCCGACGGTTCCGGTTCGCCTCCGCCACCCCCGGAGTTCGTACCGGCCTCCCCGTCGCCGTTCGCCTTCGCCTTCGTCACCGCAGCCGCCCTTTCCGTGCCGGGCCCCGGGCCCGTCCGCATACCGAAAGCCGTCCGCGCTGCGCCACGCTCCGGCGCCGTCCATGCTCACGTACAGTGACCCGCCCGGTCCAGCGGGTGAACCCATACACCTGGATCTGTACCAGTGGCGGCCCTGCCGACGACCCGTCACTTCGCCCCAGGGTGTGGGGTATGCGCACACAGGAAACCGGAACATCCGCCCCCGCAAGCACGTTCACGCAGCGGCTCTCCGCCACCCGCCGGGGCGCCCGCCTGGCGCGGCTGCTGGCGGCGCATCAGCTCACCGAGTGGGGGCACCCGCGCGGGACCGAGGCGCATGACGCCGTGGTGCTCGTGGTCGCAGAACTCGCCGCCAATGCCGTCCGCCACGGCCGCGTCCCCGGGCGGGACTTCGCCCTGCGGCTCGCGTACGACGCGGAGCGCGCCACCGTCCGGGTCGAGGTCGCCGACACCCACCCCGCGCGCCCGCTGCCGCGACCGGCCGGGGCGGCACCCGCGCCGGCCGACGAGCACGGGCGCGGGCTGCTCCTCGTCGAGGCGCTCGCATCGGCCTGGGGCGTCGACGACCGGTGCGGGCCGGGGAAGACGGTCTGGGCGGAGTGCGCCCTCGGGCGCACCCCGCCGTCAGGACGCGGTGGTGAGCCCCGCGCAGTGGCGGCAGGCGCGGGCCGAGGAGCCGAGGCGGGCGTGGACGGCCAGGGTGAGCGACCCGGCGACCGCCGCGGCCGCCCAGTCCCCGGCCGCGACCGACACCGCGGTGAGGGAGAGCGCGCCGACCGCGAGCGCGACGCTCGTGCAGGTCGCGGTCCAGGCGACCGCGTCGGGCAGCCGGGCCGGGACGGGGACGCGCCGCCCCAGGGGGCCGGTGAGGACGGCCGCCCCGGCGGCGAGGAGTGCGGTCGCCGCCGCGAGACCGCCGAACGCGAGCAGCAGCGCCGGGGGGACGGCGGTGCCCGCCAGGTACCAGCAGGCGATCAGCGCCGGCAGGCCGGCCGCGAGCAGCAGCGCGGTCCGGCGGGCCTGGGCGACGCCCAGTTCGCGCTGGAAGGCGGGCCGCACCTCGTCGGCGGGGCCGAAGTCCCGGACGGCGCGTTCGGCCGCGCGGTCCGCGGGGACGCCCTGGTCCACCAGGTCCGCGACCGCGTCGGTGAGCCCGTCGTGGGCCTCGCGCAGCAGCCGGGCGCGGACCTTCTCGGGCCCGTGGAGCCCGGTGGCGAGGGCCGCGAGGTGCCGCTCGACGGTGTCGTCGGCGATCCGCCCCGTACGCCCGGTCACGTCGCCGCTCCCGGCAGCGGGCGCGGGTCCAGCACCGAGCCGATCGCGGCGGTGAACTCCCGCCAGGACGTGCGCTCCTCGGTCAGCGCCGCACGCCCCGCGTCGGTCAGCTCGTAGCAGCGTCGGCGCCGCTCGCCGACCGATTCCCACCTGCTGCTGAGCAGCCCGGTCCGCTCCAGCCGGTTGAGCGCCGGGTACGTCGTGCCGGTGCGCAACTCCAGCGCGCCGCCGCTGCGTTCCTGGACGGCCGTGATGATCGCGTACCCGTGCTTCGGCCCCGATTCCAGGGCGGCGAGCAGCAGGCCGTCGAGATGTCCTCGTACATGGTCGCCTCTCATGGGTAGCCAGCCTACACATGTCTTGTCTTGGCGTGCTATGTATTGGCAGCCAATATGTCGGTCAGTCATTCCGCTCGTCTCCGGAGGTTCCGCGGTGACCAAGTTCCTGCTGTCGATACACGTTCTGGCGGCGATCCTCGCGATCGGTCCGGTCGCGGTCGCGGCCTCGCTCTTCCCGCGCGTGGTCAAGGAGACGGAGACGGAGGACGGCGGGAGTCCGGGGCTCGGCGGCTGGGTCACCGCCGCGTTCCTGCACCGGATCTGCCGGGTCTACGCGGTCGTCGGCGTGACCGTCCCGGTCTTCGGCATCGCCACCGGCGCGCAGCTCGGGGTGCTCACGGACGCGTGGCTGCTCGTGTCCCTCGTGCTGACCACGGCCGCGGCCGTGGTGCTGGGCGCGGCCATCCTGCCCGGCCAGGAGCGCCTGCTCGCGACGGCGGACGCGGACGGGGACGCGGACGGGGACGGTGAAGGCCCGGCCCCGACCCCGGCGCCGGTCTCGCCCCGCGCCGCCGCCGCCCGACTCGCCATGCTCACGGGCGTGTTCAACCTGCTGTGGGCCGTGGTCGTGGTCCTGATGATCGTCCGTCCGGGCTCGACGACCAGCGCCTGAACGTGGCGCCCCGGGCCGGGGGCACGGGCGGGAGGGCTCATGACGACGCGCGCCGAGCAGCGTGACTCTCCGCGCCGTCCTGTGCCCCGCCCCTACGGCGTGGGCCGGTGCGTCGCCGCAGCTCAGGGTGTCCGACCGGCCGTCAGCGGGCCGGTCGCGGTCCGTGGTGCGGCGGTGGCCCCCGCCTGCGCTCCGCGCCATGACTGTGAGTTCCAGGATCAGGAAGAGCGCCGTTCTCGCCACGGCCGCCGTCACGCTCGCCGCGCCGCTCGCGCTGGCCGGTCCCGCGCAGGCCGCCCCGGTGCCCATCACCTGTACGTCGAACACGACGTCCTCGGACGTGACCCCGAGCTGTACCCGGAACGTGGACGACGGCGACGCCGGCGGTGTCAGCGGGGCCGTCCGCCTCACGACGACCACGGGGGAGTACGCCCGGGTCGAATTCCAGGCCAAGGGCGAGAAGGTGATCATGCGCAACACCTGGCGGGCCTGGAAGGGGGTGTTCACACTGCACATCCGCACCTCGGACGGCTGGAAGAAGCACAAGAGCTGGCGGGTCGACTCCGGTACCTCCCTGACGTCGACCTTCAACATCGCCGAAGGCACGCGCGTCGCCATCACGGCCTGTATGGAAGCCGCCATGTTCGGCTGCGCGGGGAACAACCGGCTCGTCGCCTGACGCCTGACGCCTGACGCCTGACCCTGACGCCGGGCCCGGGCGGCCCCGGGCCCGGGCGGCCCCCGGCCCCGACCCGGCCCCCGGCCCCGACCCGGCCCCCGGCCCCGACCCGGCGGCCGGAAACCGCGTTGTCCCGTGCCCGGCCCACCGCGTAGCGTGGGACACGTGACTGCCGGGTCGGCCATGGGCCATACACGAGTGAGGCGCCCGGCCTCGGCGTGAGCGCGGGGCGGGCCAGAGGTCCGCCGGCGTACTCCGTGTTCCGTTTCCAGAGTCCCGGGCCCGCGCGCACGTCGCGCGTGCGCCCCTCCTCGAAGCCCAGACCGGAGAGTCGTATCCCCATGCCCGCAGACGAACAGTCCCCCACGCCCACGCCGACGGCACCCGAACTGCCCGTCGGCACCGTCCATCTCAACCACACCGTGGTGTACGCGAAGGACCGGCGGCTGTCCGCCGAGTTCCTCGCGACGATCCTGGGGCTGACGGTCGACGCGCCCTTCGGGCCGTTCCTCCCCGTCGACCTCGGCAACGGCGTCACCCTCGACTACTACGAGCAGCGCGACGAGCCCGTCCAGTCGCAGCACTACGCCTTCCTGGTGCCGGACGACGCCTTCGACGGCATGATCGCCCGGCTGGAGGCGGTCGGGGTGACGTACTACGCCGACCCGTCCCACACCGAGCCCGGTCGGATCAACCGCCTCTTCGGCGGGCGCGGGGCGTACTTCGACGACCCGTCGGGCCACAACATGGAGATCATGACCCGCCCTTACGCCCGGACCTGACGCCCGGCGGCCCGCCCGGGCCCGTGCAGCCGGCCCGGTCGGCTGCCCCGCCCGGGCCGGGAGCCCGTGACCCCGTCAGACCCGGCCGACGACCTTGCGCGGCGTGAGCCGCACCACCACCCGCGGCGCGTCCTCGCCCGCCGCCGGGTTGAACTCCGCGTAGGGCTTGCCGGTGTACTTCAGCGACAGTTCGTCGATCAGCTCCTGGCCGCCCTCCGTCGTCAGGGAGACCTCGCCGCGGATCTCGGCGTAGCTGTACGGGTCGTCGAAGGGCTGGACGACCACCGTGGCGCGCGGGTCGCGGCGGAGGTTGCGCTCCTTGCGCCGGTCCACGGTGGTGGAGATCAGCACGTCGTGCCCGTCGCGCTTCGCCCAGACGGGCGTCACCTGCGGGCTTCCGTCGGGCTGGATCGTGGCGAGCGTGACGAAGGTGGGTCCGTCCAGCAACTCCTGGAGGCGTTCGGACAGGTGGGCGCTCATAGGGGGCTCCTTCCGTTCGGGCGGCCGCCCCGGTGCCGGGCCCGGGCCGGACCCGGCGCGCCGGGGCGCGTCGGTCCTGATCCTGCCCCGGCCGGCCCCGCCCAGCCGTCCGACGCGCGGCACCCACCCCCGCGCGCCCGCGACCACGCTCAGCCCCGCACGCGGGCCTCAGCCCGCACGTCAAGCACCGGCTTCCCCCGCGTGCGGCCTGGGGCAATGGTCCAGACCCTTGACACGCTCACGACCACTTGTATGGTCTAGGCCAGCAGAACTCGCCGCTCCGTTTGGGGAGTTGACCCCTCGCGGGGGAGCAGTCCCCCCTGCCCGGACGGCGGGAGCGCGTGACCTTCGCGCCTCTTGGCCCCACCCACGAGAGGCCCGCCCGTCGCGCGCGGTCCCCCACACGGCCGCGCGCAGCCGGAACGGCCTGACGGTGAAGGAGTTCCCCATGCACGCCAGCAGGAAGACGGCTGCCCTCGTCGGCGCCGCCCTCGCCCCGGTCATCGCCGTGAGCCTCCCCGCCGGGACGGCGAGCGGCAACAGCCGCTTCTTCGAACTCGACGTCAACGTCGGCGGCTGACCCGCCCACTCGGGCCGGCCCCGCGCGGGCCGGCCCGCCCGCCGGGCACCGCCACGGCCCCACCGGCGCGCACTCCACGGCGGCCCCACTCCGCCGCGCGCCCGCCCGCACACCACCCCCACCCCTCAGGAGTCCACACCGTGCGTTCCCGCATCCTCGGTATGCTCGCCGCCACCGGCGCGGCCGCCACCCTCTGCGCCCTGACCCTCGCCCCCACGGCCTCCGCCCAGAAGGCCGGAACCGGCACCGGAATCAGCACCGGAGCCGACACCACCGCGGCCGAATTCCTGGTCAGCGAGGCGCAGTTCAACGAGATGTTCCCGAACCGGAACGCGTTCTACACGTACCAGGGCCTCACCGCCGCGCTGGACGCGTACCCCGGCTTCACCAACACCGGAAGCGAGACGGTCAAGAAGCAGGAGGCCGCGGCCTTCCTCGCCAACGTCAGCCACGAGACCGGCGGTCTGGTCCACATCGTCGAGCAGAACCAGGCCAACTACCCGCACTACTGCGACACCAGCCAGCCCTACGGCTGCCCGGCCGGCAACGACAAGTACTACGGCCGCGGGCCCGTCCAGCTGAGCTGGAACTTCAACTACAAGGCGGCGGGCGACGCCCTCGGCATCGACCTCCTCAACAACCCCGACCTGGTCCAGAACGACGCCTCCGTCGCCTGGAAGACCGGGCTCTGGTACTGGAACACCCAGTCCGGGCCCGGCACGATGACCCCGCACGACGCGATGGTGGGCGGCCACGGCTTCGGCGAGACCATCCGCGCCATCAACGGCACCCTGGAGTGCAACGGCGGCAATCCGCACCAGGTCCAGAGCCGGATCGACCTCTACCAGCGCTTCACCCAGCTCCTCGGCGTCGAGCCCGGGGGCAACCTGAGCTGCTGACCCGCACCGGCCGCCCGGGGGTACGCCGGCCCCCGGGCGGCCGGGCTCCGGCGGGGGCCGGGCTCCGCCAGAGCCCGGCCGGCTCAGCCGGTGACCGGCAGCGCGACCGCCGTGAGGATCAGCCCCCGCCCGGACGTCCAGCGACCCGCGAAGACGTCCAGCCGCCGGCCGCCCACCACCGGGCCCGGCACCAGCAGCCGCGCCTCGAAGGAACCCGAGCGCGCGGTCGCGTACGTGAAGCGGACCGACGCCTCGTGGAACTCCAACTCCTCCCGGGTGAGCGGATACCACGCCTTGAACACCGCCTCCTTGGCGCTGAACAGCAGCTTGTCCGGACACGGCCCCGGGCCCGCGCCGTCCGTCCGGTCCCGTACGCCGAGGGCGCGCAGTGCCTGCTCCCGTTCCGCCGGGAGCGCCACCATGTCCCACACCTCGTCCGGCACCGGCTCATCGGTCTCCGCGTCGATCCCCAGCGCGGCGAACTCCTCCTGCCGCGCCACCGCCGCCCCCCGGTACCCGGCGCAGTGGGTCATGCTCCCCACGATCCCGCCCGGCCAGCGCGGCGCCCCGCGCGGCCCGCGCAGCAACGGCACCCGGGGCACGCCCAGTTCCGCGAGCGCCTGCCGGGCGCAGCGGCGGACCGTGGCGAACTCCCCGCGCCGCAGGGCCACCGCCCGCGCGACCAGTGCCTCCTCCTCGGGGAACCAGTCCGGCGCCACCGCGTCGTCGAACGCCTCGGCCCAGCGCACCCCGGCGGGCAGCACGGTCTCGATCACGGGGGTCCCTCCAGGGCGACGACGCTCAGCGCTACGGCGTTGACCAGCGGGTACGCCACGGCCCCGCACCCACCCACGGTATCCGCGCCCCACCACCCGCCCCACCCCGGCCACCGGTAGCGGCGGCGCGGCCCGCCGAGGGGCGGTCGCCTCATTGGCCTCTGACAGGTTCGTCGTCCATACTGCCCGCCGTGGAGCAGCGCATAGAACCGAACGCCCAGCCCGAGTTCGCCGCCGGTACGGACCCGTCGTTCGTGCCCCTCGTCGGCATGCCGACGGCCGCGAAGCCGACCGCCGAGAAGGCCGAGGGGGCCGAGCAGTCCGAGAAGGCCGGCACGGCCGACAAGGACCTGGCGGAGGCCGACTCCCTCCCCGAGCCGGCGGACGGCGACGAGGTGACGGACGACGCCGCCCCGGACGCCGAGGATCGCGAGGACTCGGGCGAGCCCGCCGGGGAATCCGCGGACGGCGCGGACGACGGCGACGGGGAGTCCGCCGCCGACGGCCCGTCCTTCGAGGCCCGCGACCGGCGCGGCTCGATCACCGCCGACCGCGCCGGCATCGTCTTCCGCCTCGACGACCAGGAGGCCGACTTCCGCTGGGACGAGGTCCGCGCCGTCGAGATCTCGCTGCCCCGCTTCGGCCGCCGCTTCACCGTGACCGTCCACGTCGCGGCCGCCCGCTGGTTCAACGCGGAGGTCCAGGCGGACTCCCGGAGCCGTCTCCAGGAGTGGGAGACCGGGCTCGACGCCGTCCTCGACGCCTACTTCGAGGAGTAGGAGCGGCAGTAGGACCACGGTCCGGACCGGCCGGTGACCACCAACC
This sequence comes from Streptomyces sp. NPDC005805, assembly GCF_040630445.1. Lineage (NCBI taxonomy): Bacteria > Bacillati > Actinomycetota > Actinomycetes > Kitasatosporales > Streptomycetaceae > Streptomyces > Streptomyces sp. NPDC005805. The sequence continues at coordinate 211,182 of NZ_JBEXXN010000002.1, read as the reverse complement.
GCCGTCCGGGCCGGGCCGCTCACATCGTCCGGAGTCTGTTGGCCGGGTCGGGACCGGCGGGCGCGGGCCGCGCCGGGTGATCCGCTCGACACGGTCGGCTCCGCCCGGCGCGTTCCAGTCGTGCGGGGCGCCGGGACGGTGAAGGATCGGCGGTGAGCGATCTGACCTCGAGGAGGCTGCTCATGACCGCCGCCCAGGACCGGGAGCGCATCTGGGAGCTCCACACCAGCAACGAGTTCGTCACGCTCGATGTCGACGCGACCATGGCCACGATGACCGACTCACCCGAGGTGCTCCATGTGCCCACCGCCATGGGTGCCCGCGGCAGGCCGGCCGTCCAGGACTTCTACGCCCGACTGTTCGTAGGACACAATCCCCGGGACCTGGCGATCACATCGCTGAGCCGCACCACAGGACGCGACCGCATCGTCGATGAGATGCTGGTCACCTTCACCCACGACTCCCACGTGCCCTGGATCCTTCCGGGGGTGGACCCGACCGGGCGTCCCGTCGGCGTCGCCGTGATCGCCGTCGTGACTTTCGAGGGCTCCCTGATTGCGAGCGAGCACATCTACTGGGACCAGGCGGCGGTCCTCGGCCAAACGCAACTCATCGAGCCTGCGGCGCTGTCCCGGTTGCCCGTCGTGACGGACCAGCACGCGACCCTGACGGACGGTCCCCTCAACCAGTTGGTGGACAGGGGCAACCGTTTGTCGTGAGGTCCGGCCGGATCGGCCGTGCTCGTCTGCTCGGGTCGGACTCGTCCGCCCCCCTTTCGGGCGGAACCCGGCCCTGACCCGCCGGACACTCCCTAGTGCGCGATCCCGTCGATCAGCTCGCGTGCCCCCTGCCGCAGCAGGGCCACCGCCACCGAGGTGCCCAGGGTGGCCGGGTCGAGGCGGCCCGCCCACTCGTGGGCGTTGAGGACCGTCTTGCCGTCCGGGGTGAAGACCTTCGCCCGCAGGGACAGGTCGCCGTTGCCCTCGGCCCGCGCGTAGCCGGCGATCGGGCTGTTGCAGTGGCCCTGGAGGACGTGCAGGAACATCCGCTCGGCCGTCGTCTCGCGGTAGGTGTCCGGATCGCCGAGACCGCTGACCACGTCGATCACCGCCTCGTCGCCCGCGCGGCACTGGAGGGCGAGGACGCCCGCGCCGATCGGCGGGCACATCGTCTCCACCGGCAGCACCTGGCTGATCACATCCGTCCGGCCGATGCGTTCGAGGCCGGAGACCGCCAGCAGCAGCGCGTCCGCCTCGCCCGCCGCCAGCTTCTCCAAGCGGCGGTTGGCGTTGCCCCGCATCGGCACGCACTCCAGGTGCGGGTGCGAGGCGGCGAGCTGGGCGCTGCGGCGGACGGAGGAGGTGCCGATCCGGGAGCCGGCGGGCAGCTCGTCCAGGGTCAGCCCGCCCGGGTGGACGAGGGCGTCCCGGATGTCGTCCCGCTTCAGGAACGCGGCGAACACCGTGCCGGCCGGCAGCGGGCGGTCGGCCGGGATGTCCTTGACGCAGTGCACCGCGAGGTCCGCCTCGCCCGCCAGCAGCGCCGCGTCCACCTCCTTGGTGAACGCGCCCTTGCCCTCGACCAGCGACAGGTCGCCCATCCAGCGGTCCCCGGTGGTCGTCACCGGGACGACCTCCGTGGCGATGCCGGGGTGACGGGCCGCCAGTTCGGCGCGGACGCGCTCCACTTGGGCGAGGGCCATGGGGGAGGAGCGGGAGACGATGCGGATCCGCTCGGGCGCGGCAGTCGGCGCGGCAGTCATGGCGTACACGATAGGTCCTCGGGACTCGTGCCCCGGACGAGTCGCCCCGGGGGCGGAGAGCCCCGCGGAGAGCCCCGGCGACGCCCCCGGGAGGCGGACGGGCATTGCGCTGCCCGGGGACGCGTCGCGGGCGACACGACACCGCACACGCGGCGCTTCAGTGCGAATCACCCGATCCGGCACATAGCTTCGGATTATGACGAAACGACAAATCCCCCTGCTCGGTTGCGCAGTCCTCCTCGCCGCCTCCGGCCTCGGCCTGACCGCCCCCGCCGCATCCGCCGCCACCACCCTCCACGTGGCCCCTGGCGACTCCATCCAGGCGGCCGTGGACGCGGCGAAGCCCGGCGACACCGTCCGGATCGCGCCCGGCACCTACCGGGAGAGCGTCCGCATCACCACCTCGGGCATCACCCTGCGCGGCGCGGGCGAGGCCACCAAGCTGCTGCCCGCCCCGGGCGCGCCGACCAAGACGGGGAAGGCCGCCGCCGACTCCTGCGCCGCGGCCGGCAACGGCATCTGCGTCCAGGGCACCGAGGCCGAGCCGGTCGAGGGAGTGACCCTGCGCTCCCTGTCACTGTCCGGGTACGCCAAGAGCGGCGTCTGGGCGCTGTGGACGGACCGCCTGGCGGTCCGCCAGGTCAGCTCGGACGACAACGGGACCTGGGGCATCGCCCAGGAGCGCTCCACCCGCTCCGACCTGTCCGGCAACTCGGTGAGCGGCAACGGCGACGCGGGCATCTTCGTCGCCAACACCGTCACCGAGGAGGCCGGCGCCACCGACACCCTCGGCACCCGCGTCCGCGGCAACGACATGTCGGGCAACCGGATCGGCGCCACCGTGCGCCGGGTGCGGAACCTGACCGTCGAGGACAACCACATCACCGACAACTGCGCGGGCCTCTTCCTGGTCGGCGACGAGTCCAAGCCCCGCGCGGGCGCCCTGACGGTCCGTGACAACCGGATCGTCGCCAACAACCGCTCCTGCCCGGCCACCGCGCGGCTGCCCCGGATCCAGGGCGCGGGCATCGTGCTGACCGGCACCGAGGACACCCTCGTCGAGTCCAACACGATCTGGAACAACGTCGGCGACTCCCCGTTCTCCGGCGGTGTCGTCCTGTTCAAGAGCGTCGTCGGCGTCCCCGGCACCGGCAACGTCGTCCGCGGCAACGTGGTCCTCGGCAACGGCTCCGCCGACCTCGCCAACCGCGACACGGCCGGTACCGGCAACCGCTTCGACGCCAATGTGTGCAACGTCTCCGAGCCCGCCGGCCTGTGCTGACCGACAACCAGAAACGAGACGGCATGACCACCGCAACCACCCCGCCCCGTGACGCCATGCGCCTGCGCGAACTGGTCTTCGGGGCCGCCTGCGCCGCCGCCGTGCGCGCCGCCGCCCGCCTCGGCGTCGCCGACGCCCTGGAGGACACCCCCCAGGACGCCGAGGCCCTCGGCGCCGCCGTGAAGGCCGACCCCAGAGCCCTGCGCCGCCTGCTGCGGGCCCTGACCTGCTACGGCGTCTTCGCCGAGGAGCCCGACGGGCGCTTCGTCCACACCGACATGTCCCGCCGGCTCCGCGAGGACGACCCCCACAGCCTCCGCGCGATCGCGCTCTGGTGCACCGAGCCGTGGACCTGGGCGGCCTGGCCCAAGCTGGACGAGGCCGTGCGCACCGGCGACAGTGTCTTCGAGGGCCTGTTCGGGAAGGAGTTCTTCCCCTACCTCCACGAGGACGCCCCCGAGTCCGCGCACGTCTTCAACCGCGCGATGACCACCTCCAGCGTCCAGTCCGCCCGGGACGTCGCCGACCTCCTGGACCTCACCGGCGCGGCCACCGTCGCCGACATCGGCGGCGGCCAGGGCCATGTGCTCGCCAGCCTGCTGGAGAAGCACCCCGGCCTGCGCGGCACCCTCCTCGACCTGCCGGGCGTCGCGCAGAACGCCGACCCCCGGCTGCGCGAGGGCGGGGCGCTCGCCGACCGCGCGCGGATCGTCGCCGGCGACTGCCGCCGCGAGGTCCCCGTCGAGGCCGATGTGTACATCATCAAGAACATCCTGGAGTGGGACGACGAGTCCACCCGCCGGACCCTGGGCAACGTCATCGCGGCCGCCCGCCCCGGCGCCCGCGTGGTCGTCATCGAGAACCTGGTCGACGACTCCCCGTCGATGCGGTTCACCACCGCGATGGACCTGATGCTGCTGCTGAACGTGGGCGGCGCCAAGCACACCCGGGCGAGCATGGCCGCCCGGATGACCGAGGCGGGCCTGGTGCTCGGCGAGGTCCGCCCGGTCAACGCCTATCTGCACGCCTTCGAGAGCACCGTCCCCGCCTGACGGATGCGCGCACCGACGGCGGAGGCCGGACCCGCGCCCTGCGGGTCCGGCCTCCGTCGTCTGCCGTGCCGTGCTCGTGCTGCCGTGCCGTGCTCCCTGACCGGGGTCAGCGGCCCGGTTCGCTCTGCCAGCTGTAGAACTGCGTGGCCATCGCGTCCTTCGGACTCCGCCAGGTCTGAGGGTCGTACGGGCTGACGTAGGCCGCGAGCCGTTCGCTGACGTCGCGGAAGGCGATGTGCTCGGTCACCTTGGCGATGGCCGGGCCGGGCGGCCGGTCCGACTCGATCAGGTGCATGTACAGGTCGTCGCCGAAGTGGAACAGGCTCCGCCGCCGGACCCCGACGAGGTGCGGCAGCTCACCGCTGTCGGAGTCGGCGAAGACCTGGGCGATGTCCGGTGCCGAACCGGGTGCCATACGGGCGACGATCAGTGCGTGGTGCATCGGGGCGTCCCTTCGGGGCCGTCGGATCGGGGCGGATCGGGTGCGATTCAGCCCCGGCTCACCGGGGCGGTCTCGCGGCCGCTGCGGGCCTGCTGCTCGATGCGGTCGCGGATGAGACCCATCTGCACGCGCGAGTTGCGGTTGATGTTGTCGGTCATCCACTCGTCGTCGACGGGCGCGTCCGGCTTCATCGCGAAGTCCTGCGTCCAGTGCATCCGCACGCCCTCGGGCGTCTCGGTGTACGTCCAGCGGATGTTCATGTACTGGAAGGGACCGGTCTCGACGCGCTTGGCGCGGACGCTCAGGGCGGCCCGGTCGGCCTCGCGCTCGGAGACCCAGCTCCAGACCTTGCCGTTCTCGTCCGGGTACATGGTCAGCCGGAACACCGTCCGGTCGCCGTCCCGCTCCAGCACCTCCACCGAGGCGTACTCGGTGAAGAGCTGCGGCCAGTTGTCGATGTCGTTGGTGACGTCCCAGACCAGGTCCAGGGGGGCGTCGATGAGGATCTCGTTCTCGGTGTGCCCGGACATGTCAGGCTCCTGCCATCAGAGAGTCGTTCACGAGGTCGAGGAACTCGCGGGGGGTCTTGCAGCGGTCGGCGTCGGGCGGCAGCGCCCGGCCGTACCGGTTCTCCAGTTCGCCGACGATGCCGAGCAGCCCCAGCGAGTCGAGGCCGTAGACCTCGAAGGGGGTGTCGGGGTCGCGGTCCATCACGGCCGCGTCGACGGTGATGCCGGCGCCCTTCTTCATCAGGGCCGACAGTTCGGTGACGGTGAGTCGTTCGGTCATGGGGTCCTCCTTGTCCGCCCGCCGGGGCACGCGCCCCGGCGGGAGTCGTTCTCAGGTGGCCGGCGCGTCCGCGCGGCGCACCACGAGCGCCGCGTTGGAGCCCATCAGCCCCCGGCTGAGCACCAGGGCCGTGCGCAGCTCGGCGGGGCGCGCCGAACCGGTGACCAGGTCGATGTCGTGGCAGACCTCGTGCACATGCGGGGTCGGCGGGACGACGCCGTGCTCCAGCGCCAGCACCGCGGCCGCGGTGTCCAGCACCGGGGCGCCGCAGTAGGCCCGGCCGGTGCCCGTCTTGGGCGCCGTGACCGGCACCCGGGAGCCGCGCGGGCCCAGCGCGTCGGTCAGGGCCAGGGCCTCGGCCCGGTCCGCGTCCGGCAGTCCGAGGGCGTCCGCGAAGACCACGTCGATCTCCTCTGGCGCGCAGCGGGCCGCCCGCAGGGCCCCCCGGATCGCGTGGGCCAGGCCCTCGCGGGACTCCTCCCAGCGGGAGGCGCCGGTGAACGTGGCCGCGTGCCCGGCCAGTTCGGCCCGCACCTGCGCGCCCCGCCGGCGGGCCGCCGCCTCGGCCTCGACGACCAGCATCGCCCCGCCCTCGGCGGGCACGAAGCCGCAGGCGTGCGCCGTGAACGGCCGGTAGGCGCGCTCGGGCTCCTCGACGCAGCTCAGCTCGCGGTAGCCGAGCTGGCAGACGACCGAGTACGGCGCGAGGGGCGCCTCCGCCGAGCCGACGACCACCGTGTCCGTGCCCCGGCGCACCGCCGACGCCGCGTGCGCGAGGGCGTCCAGACCGCCCGCCTCGTCGCTCGCGACCACCCCGCAGGGGCCCTTGAAGCCGCCCCGGATGGAGATCTGGCCGGTGCTCGCCGCGTAGAACCAGGCGATCGACTGGTACGGGCCCACATAGGTGGAGCCCTGACCCCACAGGCGCTGCAGCTCCCGCTGGCCGAACTCGCCGCCCCCGGAGCCGGCCGCGGTCACCACGCCCACCGCGTACGGATCGGAGGCGTCCGTGGCCGCCGGGACGCGGGCGTCCGCCAGCGCCATGTCGGCCGCGGCCATCGCGAAGTGGCTGAACCGGTCCGTCTGGACCAGGTACCGCTCCTCGACCAGCGACTCGGCGTCGAAGCCGCGGACCTCACCCGCGACCCGCAGCGGCAGATGCCCGCAGCCCTCGCGGGTCACCCGGTCCAGCGAGCTGACACCCTCCACGGCGGCCTTCCAGAAGGCGTCCGTACCGATGCCGCCGGGGGCGACGACACCGATGCCGGTCACCACCGGACGACGGTTCTCCTCGGTGCTCATGCGCTACTCCCACCTGGTCGGGTCAGCACCACCGCGGACTGGAAGCCGCCGAAGCCGCTGCCCACGGACAGCACGTTCCGCAGCTTCGCCGCCCGCGCGGCGCCCGGCACGTAGTCGAGGTCGCACTCCGGGTCGGGCTTCTCGTAGTTCGCCGTCGGCGGCACCGCCTGGTGGGCCAGCGCCAGCACACAGGCGACGATCTCGATGGCGCCGATCGCGCCCAGCGAGTGCCCCACCATGGACTTGATGGAGCTCATCGGGACGTCGTAGGCGTGCTGCCCGAGGGACCGCTTGACGGCGGCCGTCTCGTGCCGGTCGTTCTGCTGGGTGCCGGAGCCGTGGGCGTTGACGTAGTCGACGTCCGACCCGTCGAGACGGGCGTGGTCCAGCGCGTGGTCGATCGCGCGGGCCATCTCCAGGCCCTCACGGGTCAGACCGGTCATGTGGTGCGCGTTGCCGAAGGTGGCGTAGCCGCCGATCTCGCAGTACACCGTGGCGCCGCGCGCCCGGGCGTGCTCCAGCTCCTCCAGCACCAGGACCGCGCCGCCCTCGCCCATCACGAAGCCGTCGCGCCGGGCGTCGAAGGGCCGGGAGGCGTGCTCGGGGTCGTCGTTGTTCGCCGAGGTCGCCCGGATCGCGTCGAAGCACGCCACGGTGATGGGCGAGATCGGCGAGTCCGAGGCGCCGGCGACGCACACGTCCACCCGGCCGTCCTCGATGGCCTGGAAGGCGTACCCGATGGCGTCCAGCCCCGAGGTGCAGCCCGTGGAGACGGTCTGCACCGGGCCGTGCGCCCCGGTCTGCTCGGCCACCTCGGAGGCGAGGGCGCTGGGCGAGAACGCGCGGTGCAGATGCGGCGCGGCCTCGCTGTGGTCCACGTCCCAGCGCCGCCCGGAGGCGCTCACCTTCACGTAGTCCTGCTCCAGCCGGGTCGTCCCGCCGACCGCGGTGCCCATCGACACCCCGACCCGCCACGGGTCCTCGCGCTCCATGTCCAGTCCCGCGTCGGCCAGCGCCTCGCGGGCGGCGACCATGGCGAACTGCACATAGCGGTCGGCCCGTTGGAGGGTCTGCGCCTCCAGTCCGTGCACCGCGGGGTCGAAGTCGACCTCGGCGGCGATCCGGGAGCGGAATCCGGCCGGATCGAAGAGGGTGATGCCCCGCGTCGCGGTCCGGCCGGCCGCGAGCAGGTCCCAGAACGCCGGGGCACCCACGCCACCGGGTGCGACGATGCCGACGCCGGTCACCGCCACACGTCGGTTCACGAAACCGCCCCCGTGGGCTGGGCCGCCGCGTCCTCGGGCCGGACGGTCTCCTCGGTGTCGACGTGCCCCAGCTCCGGACGCGGCGCGAGCGGGCCGAGGTGGAAGACCATCCGGGCCTCGGTCGAGCCGACGTTGCGGAACCGGTGCCGCACATACGGCGGGATCAGCAGGCCCTGGTCGGTGCGGATCGCATGGGTCTCCCCGTCCAGGTCGACCTCCAGCTCCCCGGCGACCACGTACACGAACTCCTCGGAGTACGGGTGGTAGTGCTCGCCGATCCGGTCGCCGGGCTCGACGAGCGCGAGGCCCATGAAGCCGCTGGTCGCGCCCACGGCGGTGGGCGTGAGCAGGGCGCGCAGGTCGCCTCCGCGCCTGCGGTTGGGCTCGGTCTCGCCGAGGTCGACGATGCGGTGCTTGGTGCTCATGACTGTTTCCTCCGTGAAGGGCGGTGGGGCCTCGAACGGCGCGCGGCGGCCCGCGCGGGCGCACGGCGGCGGAACGCGGCGGTGCGGCGAGGGGGTGTGCGGCGGATCAGGGGCCGCGCACCCCGAGGGGACGGTCAGACGGCGCGGCGGTCGGTGACCAGCCGCATGTCGGCGGAGCGCAGCAGCCGCGCCGCCAGGTCGGCGCCGGCCGCCGAGGCGTCCAGGCCGAGCGCGCCGAGGTCGATCAGACGGGCCAGTACGGCCGCCTTGCGGGGGCCGCGCGCCCCGACGGCGAGCAGCGGGTCGGCGTCCAGCGGACCGCGGGCGTCGACCAGGCGCACCACGATGTCGTCGCGGTGGAAGACCGTGCTGCTGTCGACGAGACCGCTCGGGTCGTCCGCGGCCGCCTCGTCCTGACGGGCCAGCAGCCTGGCGAGCGCCATGCCGCAGCCCTCCTTGGCCGGGTAGAACAGCGCGTGCCGCTCGACCTCCCGGCGGGGGGTGCCGTGCGTCGCCAGATGGTGCACGGAGGGCAGGGCCGCGCGGGTGAAGAAGGTCCGCGCCGACTGCGGGTCGTCGAGGTCGCGGTCCTGCTCCAGGAAGGGGTTCAGGGCCTCCTCGACCGCCCGCACCTCGGGCTGCCGGGCGACGTGCCGCAGCGCGGCCATCAGGTCGCCCTGCACCTCGACCGTCCGCACGACCCGGTTGCCGTGCATGAACAGGGAGGTGCGGCGCAGCCGGGTCGTCTCGTCGACCCGGGCGGCGGGGGACGCGTAGTGCGCGAGGATCTGGGCGACCTGCGACTCGCTGCCGGGCTTCACGGTGAAGGTGAGCGCGTGGCGCACCACACCGTCACCGACCCGGGGCTCGGCCTGCAGGGCCGGACGCCGGTGGTCCGGGGCCGGGGCGTTCACCCCGTCCGTCTCGCGGAGCACGCTGTAGCGGAAGGAACGGGTGTCGCGCACGCAGTTGTGCAGCGGCTTGACCGTGTCCAGGTGCGCCTCGCTGTTCACCCAGGCGAGGAACGGCGGGGCGCTCTCCCACTCGCTGGTGATCAGCCACTGCGAGGGGTTCTCGATGGACTGGCAGAGCTGGTCGCTGATGTGACCGGGGATCGAGGCCACCTGGTGGCGCATGTGCTCGTAGGCGTCGAGGAACTCCTGCTGCGCGCCGTCGTGGAGGTCCAGCAGCAGCACCACGCGCAGCCGGGAGCCGTCGAAGGCGGACTGGGATATGCGTTCGGACAGCGTCGTCATGGTCACGCCTCTCCTAGACTGTGAGGTGTCGCCACCCGGGTCGGAGAACGAACCCGGTCCTGAGCGGCTGCGCACGGGCCGTTGTCGCGTGCACGCACTGTGGCGGTCCGTATCCGATCCTCGGCCGCTACCACGGGTGGCGCGAGATGTGTGAACCAGCCGGGTGAAGAGGCGAGGGAACGCCCCGTGCGGGGGCATGGAAACGTCGTTCCCCCTCCCCGCGGCCCGTCAGGAGCCACAGATGCAGCAAGCCCCCGACGTACGTGTTCCGGTCCTGGTGGTGGGCGGCTCCCTGGTGGGCCTGTCCACCTCTCTCTTCCTCGGCAGACTCGGTGTCGAGCACCTGCTCGTCGAACGCCACGCGAGCACCTCGCGCCATCCGCGCGGCCGCGGCAACAACCTCCGCACCATGGAGCTGTTCCGTACCGCCGGTATCGACGACGCGATCCTCGACGCGGCCCATCTCCTCACCGGCAACCACGGCATCCTCCAGGCCCGGACCCTGACCGCGGGCGACGACGAATGGCTCGTCCAGGGCGTCCAGACCGCCGACGGCTCCGCCCGGGTCAGCCCCGCCGCCTGGTGCGTGTGCAGCCAGAACGACCTGGAGCCCGTCCTCCTCGACCACGCCCGCAAGCTCGGCGGCGACCTTCGCTTCGCCACCGAGCTGCTCTCCTTCGAACAGGACGCCGACGGCGTCACCGCCGTCGTCGAGGACCGGGAGAGCGGCCGGCACCTCGTCGTGCGCGCCGACTACCTGGTCGCCGCCGACGGCCCGCGCAGCCCCGTCCGCGAGCAGCTGGGCATCGGCCACTCCGGCCCCGGCGACCTCTTCCACAACGTCAGCGTCACCTTCCGCTCCCGGGGGATGGCCGCGATCGTGGGGGACCGGCGGTTCATCGTCTGCTACCTCACCGAGCCCGGCGGCGACGGTGCCCTGCTGCCCGTCGACAACGCCGAGCAGTGGGTCTTCCACGCCCCCTGGCAGCCCGAACAGGGCGAGAAGCTGGAGGACTTCACCGACGAACGCCTCGTCGCGCACATCCGCCGGGCCGCCGGCGACCCCGGCCTCGACGTCGAGATCACCGGCCGCTCGCCCTGGCACGCCGCCGAACGCGTCGCCGACCGCTACGCCGACGGCCGGGTCTTCCTCGCCGGCGACTCGGCCCACGAGATGTCCCCGACCGGCGCCTTCGGCTCCAACACCGGCATCCAGGACGCCCACAACCTCGCCTGGAAGCTCGCCGCCGTCCTCGCCGGCACGGCCGGGCCCGGACTGCTCGGCACCTATGAACGCGAACGCCGGCCCGTCGCCGTGGCCACCAGCGCCCGCGCCTCCGCCCGCTCCCGCGAGCACAGCCACCCCGGCTACGCCCCCGGGCCGGGCGGCGGCGGCAAGCAGCGCGGCATGCTCGCCGTGGCCGTCGGCTACCGCTACCGCGACGGCGCCGTGCTCGGCACCGACCCCGCGCTCCCCGTGGTGCCCGAGGAGTCCGAACTGCGCGGCGAGCCCGGCAGCCGGGCCCCGCACCTGTGGCTCCGCCGCCCCGGCCAGCAGCGCCCGCTGTCCACCCTCGACCTGTACGAGCGCGAACTCGTCCTGCTGACCGGCACCGGCACGACGGCCGCGGCCGACTGGCAGAACGGGGGCGCCGAGGCCGCCCGCCGGCTCGGCGTCCCCCTCGCCGTCCACTCCCTCGGCACCGGCGAGGACGCCGACCTGGTCACCGAGGACGGCGCCGACTGGGCCGAGGCGCACGGCGTCACCGGGGACGGCGCCCTGCTGGTGCGCCCCGACGGCTTCGTCGCCTGGCGTGCCCAGGGCCCCGTCGCCGACCCGGCCCGGGAGCTGACCGGGGTGCTGACCGCACTCCTGCACCGCGAGGCGGGCGCCCGGGGCTGAGCCCGGAGCGGCTGGTAGCGTCCGAGGCCGTGTCTGACACATCCCGCCCGGCGGGATGTGTCAGACACGGCCCGGGAGAGGCGGCCCGGGCCGCCTCTCCCTCGGTGCGTGGCGGGCACGCACGGGGGCGGCGCGGTGACCACCATGCGGTACGCGGAGGTGGCCGCCGCGCGGGACGGGCAGGTGAACGCGGGGGACGGGCGCGCCGTACTCCCCGCCGGCGACCGCACCCGGACGACCGACCACCGAGCACCGCCCGGACCCGGCAGCGAGCCGGCCGCCGGCGGGAAGGGAGACGCCGTGGCAAACGCAGCCCCGAGGGAGCGCCTGGCCGGACTGTACGCGGAGCTGGTGCGCCGCAACCCCGGCGAACCGGAGTTCCACCAGGCCGCCCACGAGGTGATCGAAAGCCTCGGCCCGGTCTTCGAGGCACGCCCCGAGTACGCGGAGCCCGGCCTCGTCGAACGCCTCGTCGAACCCGAGCGGCAGATCGTCTTCCGGGTGCCCTGGCAGGACGACCGGGGCACGGTGCACGTCAACCGCGGCTTCCGGGTGGAGTTCAACAGCGCCCTCGGCCCCTACAAGGGCGGCCTGCGCTTCCACCCCTCGGTCGACCTCGGGGTGGTCAAGTTCCTCGGCTTCGAGCAGATCTTCAAGAACGCGCTGACCGGGCTCGGCATCGGCGGCGGCAAGGGCGGCAGCGACTTCGACCCGCGCGGCCGCTCCGACCACGAGGTCATGCGCTTCTGCCAGTCCTTCATGACCGAACTCCACCGCCACATCGGCGAACACACCGATGTGCCCGCCGGGGACATCGGCGTCGGCGGCCGGGAGATCGGCTACCTCTTCGGCCAGTACCGGCGGATCACCAACCGCTGGGAGGCCGGCGTCCTCACCGGCAAGGGCACCGCCTGGGGCGGCTCCCAGGGCCGCGCCGCCGCCACCGGCCACGGCAGTGTGCTGTTCGCCGCCGAGATGCTGGCCCGGCGCGGCGAGGACCTGGCCGGGCTCACCGCCGTGGTCTCCGGCTCCGGGAACGTCGCCGTGCACACCATCGAGAAGCTCGCCGCCCTCGGCGCCCACCCCGTCACCTGCTCCGACTCGCAGGGCTATGTGGTGGACGAGAAGGGCGTCGACACCGAACTGCTGCGCCAGGTCAAGGAGGTGGAGCGCGGCCGGGTGAGCGACTACGCCGAGCGGCGCGGCTCCTCCGCCCGCTTCGTGCCCGGCGGCCGGGTCTGGGACGTGACCGCCGACATCGCCTTCCCCTCCGCCACCCAGAACGAACTCGACGCGGACGCCGCCCGGGAGCTGGTGCGCGGCGGGGTCCGCGCCGTCTCCGAGGGCGCCAACATGCCCTGCACCCCGGAGGCGGTCCGCGTCTTCCAGGAGGCGGGCGTCGCCTTCGGCCCCGGCAAGGCGGCCAACGCGGGCGGGGTCGCGGTGAGCGCCCTGGAGATGCGGCAGAACGCGGCGCGCGACTCCTGGACCGAGGAGCACGTGGCGGGCGAACTGGCCCGGATCATGGCCGACATCCACCGCGTCTGCCACGAGACCGCCGAACGCTACGGCGCGCCGGGCGACTATGTGACGGGCGCCAATATCGCGGGCTTCGAACGGGTCGCGGACGCGATGCTGGCGCAGGGGGTCGTGTAGCAAGGGGGCGCGGGGGGTGCGCTCTCAGCAGGTGCGGCGGAGGTGGCCCTGCTCGCCCGCGGGGCGCACCTCCCGGTCCCGCAGGGTGACGGACAGCTTCCCGGCCCAGGCCCGGCAGGCCGCCGTGAAGTCGCGCCCCCGGTACTCGACCGCGAACACCCGCCCCTGGTACGCCGTCAGGTAGGCCGCGCACTCGTCGTAGCGGGCGCACTCCTCGGCCACCGCGAAGTCGAAACCGGTCCGGTCGCGCGCGTCCAGGAGTTCGGCCGTGTTCTTCTGGGCGACGGCCAGGCCCCGGGCGTGGCCCCGGTCGGTCAGCAGCCGGGCGAAGGCGACCGCGTCGTCCGCCGTGAGCTGCCCCTCCGACCGGGTCCAGGAGTCGAGGTTGTCGGGCTCGACCGCGTCGTAGCCCGACTCGGCGCAGCCGTCGATCCAGGGGCCGACCACCTTCATCAGGGCCGCGCGCCGGGCGGGGGTGGAGATGTCGAGCAGCGGCTCGTCCCAGTCCTCGTCGATCACCAGCCCGCCGTCGACACCCCGGAGCAGCAGCTCCGGGTGGTGCTTGTGCCACCAGTCGGTCTCCGCGCCGGGCTGGGCCTGGTAGGCGTTGACGTAGCAGATGTTGTAGAGGCCGTCGGCGGGGTCGGCGCTCCGGTCCCGGGCGACGGCGGCCACCGTCTTCGCCGGGCGGTAGGGGCCGCCGATCTGGTAGTCGAAGACCGCGCCAGGCTCGGGCGGCCGGACCGCCGGGCCGCTCGCCCCCTGCGCCGAGGGGCGCGGCTGGGCGCCGCCGCCCGTGGTGCACGCGACGACCAGCAGCAGGAGCGCGGCCGCGGCGCCGGCGGCGGCCCCGCGCGCGGTGCGGGCCAGGAGGCGCACCGGTTCGCGCGGGGCGCGGTGGCCGTGGGCGGTCGGCTTGGTCACGGGCGGGTACCTCGCTCGGTCCGGTGGGCACGGGGCGGGTCTCGTGGTCCGTCCCGTGGGCCCATGGTGGCACGCGTCCCGGTGCCTTCCCGACCCGGCCTCCCGTCAAGTGGCGTGTGTACGTGTCTGGTTGAGGGTCGGCCCGGTCAGCCCGGGAGCCGGTTGCGCAGGGCCACGTCCCCGTACCAGAGCGCGCTCTGCTTGGGCGTGCGGACCTGGGTGTCGAAGTCCACCCGGACGATGCCGAAGCGCATGCCGTACCCCTCGGCCCACTCGAAGTTGTCCAGCAGCGACCACAGGAAGTACCCGCCGACCTCGGCGCCCGCCGCCACCGCCTCGTGCACCGCCCGCAGATGGGACTCGATGTACGCGGTCCGCGCGTCGTCCCGCACCCGGCCGTCCGCGTCCGGGACATCGTCGAAGGCGGCGCCGTTCTCCGTGATGTACATGGTCAGGCCGGGGTGCTCGCGGGCGATCCGGAGCAGCTGGCGGCGCAGCCCGTCGGCGTCGATCTCCCAGCCGATGTCCGTGCGCGGCAGCCCCCGGTCGACGAAGCGCACATCCTCCGCGCCCGGCCAGGGCGACGGCCCGGACGGCTCGCCGCCGCCCGCGACCCGGTACGAGGAGTAGTAGTTGACGCCCAGGAAGTCGACCGGCGCGCCGATCACCTTCTCGTCCCCGGGGCGGAGGTACGCGGTGCCGCTGACCCGGTCCAGGTGCTCCCGGATGTCGTCCGGGTAGGCGCCCCGTACCACCGGGTCCAGGAAGAGCCGGTTCTGGAGCAGGTCGATACGGTGCGCCGCGTCCCGGTCGGCCGCGCTCTCCGAATCGGCCTGCACGGGATAGAAGTTGAGGGTGATACCGACCTCGGCCGCGGGCGCCGCCGCGCGGATCGCCGGCACCGCGAGCCCGTGCCCCAGCAGGAGGTGGTGCGCGGCGACCAGGGAGCCGGCGGGGTCGGTGACACCGGGGGCGTGGATTCCGCTCGCGTAGCCCAGGAAGGCGGCGCACCAGGGCTCGTTGAGCGTCCCCCAGATCCGCACGCGGTCGCCGAGCGCCTCGCTCACCAGGTGCGCGTACTCGGCGAAACGGTACGCCGTGTCCCGGCTGCGCCAGCCGCCCGCGTCCTCCAGGGCCTGCGGGAGGTCCCAGTGGTAGAGGGTGAGCGCGGGCTCGATGCCGTGCTCGTGCAGGCTGTCGACCAGTCGGCGGTAGAAGTCCAGGCCGCGGGGGTCGGCCGGGCCGCGGCCGTCCGGCTGGATGCGGGGCCAGGCGACGGAGAACCGGTAGGCGCCGATGCCGAGTTCGGACATCAGGGCGACGTCCTGCTCGGAGCGGTTGTAGTGGTCGGCGGCCGTGTCACCGGTGTGGCCGTGGGCCACCTTGCCGGGGGTGTGCGCGAAGGTGTCCCAGATGGAGGCGCCCCGGCCGTCCCGGTCGGCCGCGCCTTCGATCTGGTAGGCGGAGGTGGCCACTCCCCACAGGAACCCCGGCGGGAACTCGGCGCCGCCGCCGGGCGCCTGGGGGAGGGTGCGGGGGGCCGGATCGTGCTCTGCGGTCATCGTCGTCCTCGGGGTGGATGGGGCGGGTGGGCACACGGGGGCGCGGGTGCTGCCCGTTCCGGGGTGCGTCGGGGCGGCCGGGCGTGTGGCGCCGGGCGTGTGATGCCGGGCGGGGCCCGGACCGGGCGTGGGAATCCCGGCGCAGGGCGGGGGAAGCGCTCCCGTTCCCCGGCCCGGTGGCTCTGCGCGGGGCAGGCTGATGGGCGGAGCGCATCGGGTGGACGGGGAATGGGAGCGCTCCCATGAGACTGGTCGCAGAGGGCGGAGCTTGTCAAGGGTGGTCCGCCGGGCCGGGGCGCCCGGCGCGGGACCCGTGTGCCGGTCCGCGCGGGATCCGTGTGCCGGTCCGGACGTGCCGTCAGGCCGTGCCGCGCCGCACCAGCTCCGTACGGACGATCACGTTCCGCCAGGCCGCGCCCGGATCGGCGATCTGGTCGACGAGGACGCCCGCCATCGTCCGGCCCATCTCCTCCACCGGCTGGCGGACCGTGGTCAGCTGCGGGTCCGTGTGCTGCGCGAGCGGCGAGTCGTCGAAGCCGATCACCGCCACGTCCTCGGGCACCCGCCGCCCGGCGGCGCGCAGGGCGTGCAGGGCGCCCGCCGCCATGACGTCCGAGGCGGCGAAGACCGCGTCCAGGTCGGGGTGGCGGCGCAGCAGCTCGGTCATGGCGTGCCGGCCGCTCTCCTCGGTGAAGTCGCCGTGCGCCACCCGGGACGCCTCGTGGTCCGGGCAGGCCGCGCGCACGGCCTCCTCGTACCCCCGCAGCCGGCACTGCGCGACGTACATGTCACCGGGCCCGGTGATGGTGACGATCTTCCGCCGGCCGGTCGCGAGCAGATGGCGCACCGCGAGCCGCGCGCCGCCCGCGTTGTCGGAGTCCACGTACGACACCGTCTCGTCGGCGGTGCGCCGGCCGCCCAGGACGGTGGGCATGTCCATCTCGGCGAGGAGGTCCGGCAGGGGGTCGCTGCGGTGCACGGAGACCAGGAGCACGCCGTCGATGCGGCGGGCCTTCGCGTACTGGAGGAAGCGGGTGCGCTCGCGCTCGGTGCGGACCAGGGTCAGCAGGAGCTGGAGCTCGGTGTCGGCCAGCCCCATCCCGACGCCGTGGATGATCTCGGAGAAGTACGGCTCCGTGAAGAACCGCTTCTCCGTCTCGGGGACGACCAGGGCCACGGCGTCCGTACGGCTCCCGGCCAGGGCCCGGGCCGCGTGGTTCGGGACGTAGCCCAGCTCGGCGATGGCCCGTTCGACCGCGAGGCGGGTCGAGTCGCGCACCCCGGGGGAGTTGTTGATCACCCGGGACACGGTGCCCCGCCCCACTCCCGCGCGTGCGGCGACCTGCTCCAGCGTGGGCGGGCCCTGGCGTCCGCGTACTGCCATGTGCGTGTCCTCCGGTGCGCGGTGGTGGTCGTGCTCGATTGTCCCCGGACTGCCGTGTCTCCGGACCGTCCGGACCGTCCCCGGGAGGCCATGGTGTCAGAGTGATCGGGAGCGCTCCCGTTCGCGGGCGTTTCCGCGCAGTTCGGGGGAGGGGCCGGGCGGGAAGCGGGAGCGGACCGCGCGCCGCCAACTGCCGTTCGGGGCGAACCCAGTTCTCACACTCCCGACATCTCGGAGCAATAAAGCTCTGCTGTCCGGCCTTGACAGTGCGTGGCGGCGCCGGGAAGCTTCGAACCAGGCAGAAGTGGGAGCGCTCCCATAGGGTCCCGGCGCCCCGCCCGGGCTGTTCGTGCACCGCTTCCCCACCCCTCCCCCCGCCGTGACCGGTCCCTGCCGCCGTCAGCCGAATCAGTCGTCGTCGTAGGAGCATCAGATGCGCATATCCACCGGTGTCGCCCGGCCCGGAACCCGGGCGATCACCCTCACCGCCGCCGGCCTGGCCGCCCTGGCGCTCGTCCTCTCCGGCTGTTCGGCCGGTGGCGGCGGCACCGCCGAGGACGGCGCCGGGGACGGGAAGACCACCCTCCGCGTCGGCACCTTCGGGTCCTTCGGCTTCGACGACAAGACCGGCGCCAAGCTCTACGCCGAGTACGAGAAGCAGAACCCGCACATCACGATCGTCGAGACGAACGTCGCCGACGGTCAGAAGTACTGGGACGCGCTCAAGCTGCGGCTCTCCCAGGGCAGCGGGCTCGCCGACATCCAGGCCGTCGAGGTCGGCTACATCGCGGAGGCCACCGGCGAGGCGATGGCCGGCAAGTTCGTGGACCTGCGCGAGGCCGAGGGTGTCGACACCTCCGCGTTCCTCGACTGGAAGGTCAAGCAGGCCACCACCCGGGGCGGTCAGGTCGTCGCCCTCGGCACCGACATCGGCCCCATGGGCATCTGCTACCGCAAGGACCTCTTCGAGAAGGCGGGCCTGCCGACCGACCGCGAGAAGGTCGGCGCGCTGTGGGCGGGGGACTGGGCCAAGTTCCTGGAGCAGGGCGAGAAGTACAAGGCCAAGGCCCCGGCCGGCACCGCGTTCCACGACTCGGCGAGCGGCCTGTTCAACGCGGTGATCTCCAGCGAGCCCGACCAGTACTCGGACGGGAGCGGCAAGCTCCACTGGGAGGGCAGCCCCGGCGTCGCCAGGGCCTGGGACCTCGCGGTGAAGGCGGCGGAGGGCGGACTGACCGCCAAACTGCGGCAGTTCGACGAGAAGGGCACCTGGAACGCGGCCTTCAAGAACTCCCGCTTCGCCACCGTCGCCTGCCCGAGCTGGATGACCGGCATCATCAAGGACCAGGCCGGGCCCGCCAACAAGGGCAAGTGGGACATCGCCCAGGCGCCCGTCCCGGCCAACTGGGGCGGCTCCTTCCTCGCCGTTCCCAAGGCGGGCAAGCACACGGCGGAGGCCGCCAAGCTGGCCGCCTGGCTGACCGCGCCCGAGCAGCAGGCCAAGGTCTTCGCGGTGAACGGCAACATCCCGTCCACGACCGCCGGTCTGGCCTCCGACACCGTGCAGAACGCCCAGCCCGAGTACTTCCCCGGCGTCCCCGTCGGCACCATCTACTCCGAGGCGGCCCGGAAGATCTCCCCGGCACCCATCGGCCGCCACGACGGCCAGGTCAAGACCTTCCTGACGGACAACGGGATCCTCGACATCGAGACCCGGGGCACCGCGCCCGACGCGGCCTGGAACAACGTCAAGAAGCTGATCGAGGACAAGATCGACCAGTAGCCCGCCCGGCGCCGGCCGCCCGTCCTCCCCGGGCGGCCGGCGCACTCCGTGACCATCCCCGACTCATGACGCACCAGGGAAAGGGCGCCTGATGGCCACCTCCCTCCAGCCCGGCCAGGACCCGGCACCGCCCGCCGGGCCCCCGCCCGGGCCCCGCCCCTCCACCACCCCCGGGGCCGCTGCCGCCCCGCCCCGAGACCCCGACGGCTGGCGCAGCCGCCTCTACCGGCTCGACCTGAAGGCGACGCCCTATGTCTATGTCGCCCCGTTCTTCCTCGTGTTCGCCGCCTTCGGCCTGTTCCCCCTCCTCTACACGGGCTGGCTCTCCCTCCAGAAGGTGGAACTCGGCGGCGAGGCCGAGTGGCGCGGCCTGGAGAACTACACCCGGCTCTGGGACAGCGACTTCTTCTGGAACGCCCTGGCCAACACCTTCACCATCGGCGTCATCTCCACCGTGCCGCAGCTGCTGATGGCCCTCGGCCTCGCGCACCTGCTCAACTACCGCATCCGGGGCCGGGGCTTCTACCGGGTCGCCGTCCTCGCCCCGTACGCCACCTCGATCGCGGCCGCGGCCCTGGTCTTCGCGCAGCTCTTCAACACCGACTACGGGCTGATCAACCAGCTCCTCGGCTACATCGGCCTCGACCCGGTCAACTGGGAGACGGAGAAGTGGCCGGCGCAGATCGCCATCTCCACGATCGTGACCTGGCGGTGGACCGGCTACAACGCGCTGATCTACCTGGCCGCCATGCAGGCCGTCCCGAACGACCTCTACGAGGCGGCGGCCCTCGACGGGGCCTCCCGCTTCCGGCAGTTCATCAGCATCACCATCCCCTCGATCAAGCCGACGATCCTGTTCACGATCGTCGTCTCCACGATCGGCGCCACCCAGCTCTTCGGTGAGCCGCTTCTCTTCGGCGGCAGCCTCGGCATCGGCGGCGGCAGCGGGAACCAGTACCAGACGCTCAGCCTGCTGATGTACGAGAAGGGCTGGGTCACGGGCGCGCTCGGGCAGGCGGCCGCCATCGCCTGGGTGATGCTGCTTCTGCTGCTGTTCATCGGGCTCGTGCGGTATCTGCTCGGCCGGCGTTCCGGCGGACGGAAGCCCTCCGCCGGACGGAAGCCCTCCGCCGGACGGAAGACGAAGGACGGAGCGGTCCGCTCATGACACACGCGATCGACACCACGCGGCGCAGTCCCCGGCGCCCCACGCAGCCCGGTCCCCGGCCCGGCGGCCCCCAGCGCGGCCCGCGCCGGCGGTTCGGCGGCGCCGCACGGGCCGGACGCCAGCACCACGCCGGGCCGTTCACCTATCTGCTGCTCGGCTTCGCCGCCCTGGTCTCGCTGTTCCCGCTCTACTGGAACCTGGTCGCCGCCTCCCACACCGGCGAACGCGTCGTCCAGGCGCCGAGCCCCTTGCTGCCCGGCCGGGAGCTGATCAACAACCTCTCCATCGCCTGGAACCAGGTCGACATGGGCGTGGCCCTCGTCAACACCACGATCGTGGCGAGCGCGGTCGCGCTGAGCACGGTCCTCTTCGCGACCGTCGCCGGATTCGCCTTCGCCAAGCTGCGGTTCAAGGGCCGCAATGTGCTGCTGACGATCGTGGTGGCGACCATGACCGTGCCGCCGCAGCTCAGCGTGATCCCGCTCTACCAGCTGATCACCGAGTTCGGCTGGGTCAACCAGCTCCAGTCGGTGATCCTGCCGAGCCTGGTCGCCGCGTTCGGGGTGTTCTTCATGCGGCAGTATCTGCTGGAGGCGCTGCCCGTCGAACTGATCGAGGCGGCCCGGATGGACGGCGCGCACAGTCTGCGGATCATCTGGCATGTGGTCTTCCCGGTCGCCCGGCCGGCGATGGCGGTCCTCGGCATGCTGATCTTCGTCCAGGCGTGGAACGACTTCTTCTGGCCGTTCATCGCCCTCACCCCGGACGGCTCTCCGACCCTCCAGGTGGCCCTGGCCGGTCTGGGCGCGGGCAATCACACGGTGAACCACGCGATCGTGCTGACGGGCGCGATGATCGCGACGCTGCCGCTGCTGCTCGTCTTCGCGTTCCTCGGCAAGCACATCGTCGGGGGCATCACCTCGGGGGCGGTGAAGAACTGACGCCGACGCGCCCGTCATCGACCGGTACCGGGCCAACCGTTTGATGCGTCAGGAGGGCCCCGCCTAGGGTCGGCTGTGACCAGCGACAACCCATGCGTCTCCAGGGGGCCTTGTGCGCATCCACCATCTCAACTGCGGTTCGCTCCGGACGATCGCGCCGGTCGGCGGCGAGTCCACGGCGGCGGAGGACGGTGGTCCGGGGGAACGGGCCGCCGTCAGCCGCTGCCTGCTGGTGGAGACGGACACGGACGGGCTGATCCTCGTCGACAGCGGCCTCGGCACCGCCGACGTCCGGCAGCCCGAGCAGTCCCTGGGCGCGGAGTGGATCGCCCACGTCCAACCCGTCCTGGATCCGGAGGAGACGGCGCTGCGTCAGCTCGTCCGGCTCGGGTACGCGCCGGGGGACGTACGGCACATCGTCCTCACGCATCTGCACCGCGACCACACGGGAGGGCTGCCGGACTTCCCGCACGCCCGGGTGCATCTGCACCCCGAGGAGTACCGGACGGTCACCGACCCCGCCGCGGCCCACCACCGGCACACCCTGGACCGCTTCATGCCGGCCCACCGGGCGCACGGCCCGCTGCTGACCCCGGCGGACGCGGACCCCGGCGCGGAGTGGTTCGGCTTTCCCGGGGTGACGCGCCCGCGCGGCCTCGGCTGCGAGCTGCTGGTGGTCCCGCTGCCCGGTCACTCGGCGGGGCACGCGGGTGTCGCGGTGCGGGACGCCGACGGGCGGTGGCTGCTGCACGCGGGCGACGCGTACATGTACCACGGCGAGATCGCGCACACCCCGCCCCGGGAGCACCCGGTCTTCGAACCGGTCCAGCGGGGAGCCCAGATCGACCCGGCCTCGCGCACCACCACGCGCGACCGCCTGCGCGCTCTCCACCGGGACCACGCGGACCAGGTCACCGTCTTCAGCGCGCACGACCCGTGGGAGTTCGCCGGCCGTTAGGCCGTGTCCGTTGCGCGTGCTACGCCTCGTCCGAGACGGAGAGCGCCTCGGCGATCATGCGGGTGGCGAAGTCCTTGTCGCCCGCGATGCGGTTGATGTGCTCCGCGAGCAGAAAGGCGGTGGCCTCCAGCGGGTTCATCTCCACGTCCGTCCACTCCCCGTACTGCTTGCGCCACAGGGTCGGGCTCAGCCCGGTGCCCGCGGCGATGACCAGACCGGCCATGGTGGGGATGGCCTCGGGCCGGATGCTCTTGGGCATCATGCGCATCGTGGCCACGAGGTTGGGCACCACGTACTCGACGACGTCCTTGTCGTGCTCCTCGTGCGCCTGCCGCAGCCACATCATGAACATGTAGATGAGCGTGCACGCCCCGTCCAGCACGTCGTCGGCCTCCTCGGGCCCCATCGACGCGGTGAACTGCTCCAGCAGCGCCTGCTGTTCGGGGTCGCTCGTGCCCTCGGTGTCGTGGATGCTCTTGAGCCGGGAGTCGATCATCATCAGCGCGGTGCCGACGTCACCGACGGGGGCGAACTGGGGAGAGCAGGGCGAAGTCACGGGGGTTCCCTCTCGATGGCTGCGTTGGGCGATGCGGCGTATTCGTAGCGTAGTCATACGCGGCGGCGGGCGGGGCCGCTTGGCGTATTGAGGCCGGCCGGACGACGGGATGCGCGCCCGTCCCCGGCCGGGTCGCCGCCGCTCCCGTCCCCCTTGCCTGTCCCTCGTCGGACGCGCTGTCAGTGGTCGCCGATAGGTTCGGTTGTGTTCCGCCGACCTGGCGAGAACGTCCCCTTTCGCATGCATGGGAGCTGGTGCGTTGTCGGTCCGGGAGAAGTCGAGCACGGTGCGGGTCGTGGCGCCCGCGCGGGTGCGGAAGTTGGCCAAGGTGCCGTTCGTCGAGCTGGCCGACGGACGGTTGCAGGGGGTCGTGTCCAGCGGGTCGGACATCGGGCGCGTGTATGTGTCCTCGGTCGCCGCCGGGACGTACGCGTTCGCGTGCAGCACCAACAACAACCGCCCCTGCGGCGGGGCGCGCGGTACCTTCTGCAACCACATCCGCGCCCTCGTCGGTGAGGCGGTGCTCCAGTACGGCGGCGAGCGGGTGGCCCGCTACCTCAAGGTGGACGTCGACGGGGAGCCGGAGACCTACGCCCTCGTGATGGCCATGACCTCGACCAGGCCGGCGCAGGGTGACACCTCCGCCGCCGCGCCCGTGTTCAGCCGGTTCCTGCGCCACCTGGCGTACCTCGAACTGGCGCCGACGACCGCGCCGTTGCCCGAGATGCAGTGGTTCCCGACGACGAGGGCGGTGGCCTGATGCGTACCGATCTCCTCACCGATCCGGTCGAGGGCCTGGACGAGGCCTTGGCCGCCGTGGACGCGTTCGACGGCGCGCTCCTCGCCGGACTGCTCCGGCCCGGGCCCGCCCAGGCCGACGCGCTCGCCGGACTCGCCGACGCCGTCGCGGGGTCGCCGCTGGCCGCCCGGGTCGCCGAGGCGGCCGAGAAGGCGGCGGCCGGAGCGGCCGGCGAGGACCACTTCCTCGCCCTCGCCGCCGCCCGCAGCGCCCTCCTCGGCTCCGTGCACGACGCGCTCACGGCCCGGATCGACGCGGCCACCGGCCGCCCTCGCGCCGAGGGGCCGGGGGCCGGCACGGCGGAGGGGGACGCCGGGCACGCGGCGAACCTCCTCGCCGCCGCCCGGAGCTGGCTCTGCGACCTCGCGCGGACCGGCTGGCAGGGCATCGACCACGAACTCGTCGCCGGGGCCGCGTCCGTCGTCTCCGCGATGCTCCCCGACCCGGCGCTGCGTCGGCAGGCTGTGCTGCTCGACGGGTTCGCCGCCGAACTCGCCGCGTCCTGCCCGGGCGCGACTCTGGAGCACATCCCGCTGCGCCGCTGGGCCGACCTCTGGTCCCGCGCCCTGCTGCTGACACTCCCGGGCGCGGCCGCCGCGCCCGCCTCCGGCACGGCCACCGGCCGGCTGCTGCCCCTCGGCGTCGATGTGCAGGAGCACGCCACCGCCGTCCAGGCCCAGGTCCACGCGGTGTTCGAGCCCGCGGACGGGGGTCCGCCCCGGCTGGTGCGGGCCGGTGCTGCGGCGCCCAAGCCCGACACCGTCGTCGGCGCGGGGCTCTGGCAACTGCTCCGCCCGTATCTGTCCCTGCTCACCGCCGTCGGGGAGGGGCGTTCGATGGACCTGGACGCCATGCCCGTCACCGACGAGGGGGACCTGATCTGGGACGACGCCCGGGCCCGGCCCGGTGAGCCGGCCGACGCGTTCGCCACGGCCCGGGTCGCCCTGCCCGCCGCGACCTCCCCGGTGGCCGCGCCCCTGGACCGCCACCCCGTCCGTATCGCCGTGCCCGTCCTCGTCGAGGGCTATGCGGCGCGGCAGGACGAGGACGGCTCGACGGTGTTCGAACTCGCCGGCCAGGCCCTCGCCGTCGACGCGGACCGCCTCCCGGCGGCCGGTCCGCTCACCCCCGACACGGTCGCCGCGTCCGGGGCCTGCATCGGGCTGCTGCGCTGGGACGCGGGGGAGTTCCGGCTCCAGCCGCTGGCCGTGGAGGCGACCGTCCGGAAGAAGAGCGTGGCCGTCCATGCGGGGGCGTGGGCCGGTGGCACCACCGACAAGGCGGGGGCGCGCGCGGAGAAGGCGGCGACGGACGCGGTCGCGGTGCTGAGGGAACGAGCGGGAAGGCTGCTGCGCAAATGACCGGATCCCGCACCGAGGGCGCCGGGCGCACCGAGGGCATCGAGCGTGCCGAGGGCGTGGCCGCCGAGGTGTCCGAGACCGTCGCCGAGCCGGTGGGTGAGGCGCGCGCCGAGTCCCTGGCCGTGCCCGACGAGGCCGGGCCCGACCCGTACGACAACCGCCGTCAGGTCCTGTACTGGCGCCTCCTCGCGCGGCTCTTCGACCCCGAGGAGCAGCCCGCGCTGGAATCCGCGAGCCTCGCCGTCGTCGAGGACATCGGACTGCCGTCCGCACTCCTCGACCCGGGTGCGTCCGTCGACTCCGTCGTCCAGCGCCACCCCGGGCTGGACGCCGAGTTCGACGGCCTGATGACGCCGGAACCCGAGGCGGACGGCGCCCGTGACCGGGCGGCCGAGGTGCGCCGTGCGGCCCTCGCGTCGAAGGTGCTGCTCAACGTCTTCAGCACCGGCTCCGGCACCGTCACCGCCGAGCAGCTCGCCCGCTGGCAGGCGGACGCGGGCTGGCTGGAGCGCGCCTTCGGCTGCCCGCCCGGCGCCTTCCGGGGCGGACGCGGCACCGGCGCCCCGGTCCCCGGGCCGGGTGGCGCCGGCGGCGTCGGCCCCACCGGCACCGGCGGCGGCCGTACCCCCGACCTCGGCCGGCTGATCCCCGAGATCGGCCCCGAACTCGGGTCCATCGAGGCCGGTCTCGTCAAGCGCATGCATCTGCGCGAAGTGCTGGCCGACCCGCAGCTCGCCGCCCGGCTCACCCCGAGCATGTCCCTGATCGAGCAGCTGCTGCGCGACAAGGACAACCTGTCCGGCACGGCCCTGGCGAACGCCAAGTCGCTGATCCGGCGCTATGTCGACGAGGTCGCCGCCGTGCTGCGGACCCAGGTGGAGAAGGCCACGGTCGGCGAGCTGGACCGCTCCGTCCCGCCGAAGCGCGTCTTCCGGAACCTCGATCTCGACCGCACCATCTGGAAGAACCTCACCAACTGGAGCCCGGAGGAGGAGCGGCTCTACGTCGACCGCCTCTACTACCGGCACACCTCCCGCAAGACGACGCCCCAGCGGCTGATCGTCGTGGTGGACCAGTCCGGTTCCATGGTCGACTCGATGGTCAACTGCACCATCCTGGCCTCCATCTTCGCCGGGCTGCCGAAGGTCGACGTCCATCTCATCGCCTACGACACCCAGGCGCTGGACCTCACGCCCTGGGCGCACGACCCGTTCGAGACCCTGCTGCGCACCAAGCTCGGCGGCGGCACGGACGGCACCGTCGCCATGGCGCTCGCCCAGCCGAAGATCGCCGAACCGCGCAACACCGTGGTGGTGTGGATCTCCGACTTCTACGAATGGCGCACCGAGGAGCTCTTCGAGAGCATGGCCGCCGTCCACCGCTCGGGCGCGAAGTTCATCCCCGTCGGGTCGGTGACCAGCTCCGGGCGCGGCAGCGTGAACCCGTGGTTCCGGGAGCGCTTCAAGGACCTCGGCACCCCGGTGATCTCCGGCCACATCAAGAAGCTCGTGCACGAACTCAAGACCTTCCTGACCTGAGCCCGCAACCCCGAACGCGAACCCCGAACGTCACGCGAACGCGAACCCCGCACACGACCCGCGCCCGCACGCGAACGCGAACCCGAATGCCGACGCGAACGCGAACCTGAACGCGAAAGGCCCACACCCATGTCCGATCTGCTGCGCGCCCCCGCCGAGATCAAGTACGCCGAGGAACTCGACTGGCTGGAGTCGATCGACGACGGTCCCAAGCCGTTCTCCTGGCGCCTCTCCCCGAAGATGGTCCGTCTCTTCATCCTCGGCTCCGAGCGCGCCGACGGCCTGGACCGCGAGGTCCAGCAGAAGTGGTTCGGCGACCGCAGCTTCGTCGAGCGCTCCATCGTCACCCTCGCCTCCGACCGCGGCCTGCTGCTCATCGGCGACCCGGGCACCGGCAAGAGCTGGCTGGCCGAGCTGCTGTCCGCCGCGATCAGCCGGAACTCCACCCTGGTCGTCCAGGGCACGGCCGGTACCACCGAGGACCACATCAAGTACTCGTGGAACGTGTCCATGGTGATCGCCAAGGGCCAGTCGCGGGAGTCGATGATCCCCTCGCCGATCATGACCGCGATGGAGGCCGGCTCCATCGGCCGCTTCGAGGAGCTGACCCGTTCCACCAGCGATGTGCAGGACGCGCTGATCTCGATCCTCTCCGAGAAGTACATCTCGGTCCCGGAGCTGGAGAGCGACGGCGGCGGCGACAACATCGTCTTCGCCAAGCCCGGCTTCTCGATCATCGCCACCGCCAACAGCCGGGACCGGGGCGTCAACGACCTGTCCTCCGCGCTGAAGCGCCGGTTCAACTTCGTCCGCATCCCGGTGGTGACGAACAAGAAGAGCGAGGCGGAGATCGTCCGCTTCCGCACCGAGGAACTGCTGCGCCGCCACTCCATCGAGCTGGACGTGCCGCCGACCCTCCTCGACGTCCTCCTCCAGAGCTTCGCCGACCTGCGCGCCTCCGCCGCCGCGGCCGGCAGCGACGACGAGAAGCTGGAGTCCGCGCTCTCCACCGCCGAGCAGATCGGCGTCCTGGAGGACGCGGTCCTGCACGGCAACTTCTTCGGTGAGCGCGCCCTGACCGCGCGTACCCTGGCCTCCTCGCTGGTCGGCTCCCTCACCCGCCGTGAGCCGGAGGACCTGGCCATCCTCAACAAGTACCTGCACGGGGTCGTCGAGCCGCGCAGCAAGGAGGAGGGCGGCTCCTGGCCGGAGTTCCTGGAGGGCGGCCGCGACGCGATCGCCACGCTGTCATGAGCGGGCCCGACGAGACCCCGTTCGGCGCTCTGCGCGGCCAACTCCACGAGGCGGCGGCCACGTTCGCGGGCGGGCCGGACGCCCTGGAGGGCATGCTCCTCGGCATGGTCGACGACGTGGACCGCGCGCTCCGCGAGCCGCTGGAGATCTTCCCCGTCTGCCACCACTCGCCCGCCTCCGCTCTCGCGATGGCCCGCCGCCTGCGCGAGAAGCAGCCCAAGGTGGTGTACCTGGAGCTGTGCGAGGACATGGCGCCACTCCTCACCGAGCTGCGCAACTGCCGGCTTCCGGTGGCGGTGCAGGCGTTCGCCGGGGAGATCGACGGCTTCCCCGCCGAGTGGGCGCCGCTGTCGGTGGTCGCGCCGATCACGGAGGCGTCCGCCGAGTACCAGGCCATCGCGTACGCCCTGGACACCCCGGGCGTCGAACTGGTGCTGGTGGACCGGTCATCGGACCATGTCTTCCAGTGGGACGCGCGGCGCGAGCGCTCCCCGGAGCAGCCGCCCGCCGTGGGCCGGCCCGCCGAGGAGGAGGCCGCGCTGCACGGCGAGGCCGTCGGCGTCGAGATCGGCGACCTGCGCCCGCGCTTCGCCGAACTGGAGGAGCACCTGCTGCGCCACGGCAAGGTGCGGCACTGGTCCGAGTGGTGGCACCAGTACGTCGAGGTGCCCCTCGGCGGCGGCGACCACGACACCTACCGCCAGGTCATGTTCCTCATCGGCAGCCTCTTCCGGCGCCTCGCCCCCGGGGACGGGGACCGCGTCCGGATCGACGAGGACCGCGAGCGGTACATGTGGACCCGGATGCGCGAGCACCTGGCGGCGAGCGGCACGGACCCGGGGGAGTGCCTGTACGTCTGCGGCGCCTTCCACGCGGCCAGCCGCGTCGAGGAGTTCGGCGTGCACGGCGGCGACGGCTTCGAGCTCACCCCGCGCACCGCCACGACCTGGCAGTACGGGCTGATCCCGTCCAGCCACGCCGCGATCGAGGCGCAGTTCGGGCTCGCCGCCGGTTCGGTGTCCATCGCGGCGACGGAGTGGGCGAAGAACCTCAAGCGCACCCGGGTGAAGCCGTACCGGCTGGAGGGGCAGGCGGGCACGAAGAAGTCCCGGGCGAAGAAGACCGCCCCTGCCCCGGCCGTCCCGACGCCCGCGCCCCCGGCCCCGCCCGCGCCCCCGGCCGAGGACCAGCTCTCCGGCTTCCTGCGCAGGCCGCCGGTCCTCGACACCCTGGACGAGGCCGAACTCCTCGGCTGGTCCGTGGAGATCGTCCGCGCGGCCCGCCGCAACGGCTACCTCGCCTCCACCGCCGACGCGATCGCCGTCTTCGAGACGTCCATCCTGCTCGCCGGGATGCGGGACCGGGCCAAGCCCACGCCGTACGACTTCCAGGACGCGGCGGTCACCTGCATCGAGAAGGACTCGGTGCCCGGGCGCCGGGACATCGGCCGGCTCGTCGAGATCATGATGGGCGGCGACCGGATCGGCCAGGTCGGCTACGAGGCCCTGCCGCCGCTCGCCCGCGACGTCCACGACCGGCTCGCGCCGCTGGGGCTCAAACTCCAGCAGCGGGGCGTGCGGCGGGCGCTGCTGGACATGAACGCCCAGCCGGAGCTGCGGGCTTGCTCGGACGTGCTGTGGATGCTGCGCCGTCTGATGCCGCAGGGCGCGGCCCGGCCCATCATGGGCGAACGGACCCTGGGCGAGCGCTCCACCCAGGAGTCCTGGGACCTGGCCCTCGGCACCCACCAGCGGGCCCTGATCGAACTCGGCTACGAGGGCGTCTGCATCGAACAGGTCCTGGAACAGCGGCTGCGGCGCGAGGCGTACGGGGCGCGGGCCACGACGGCGGTCGTCCTCGGCGCGGTCGAGGACGCCACCCTCTACCTGGGCAGCCGCCGCCTCGCCGACGAACTGGGCACCCGCGCGCTGGAGGTCCTGGCCGCCGAACGCTCCGTGGACGGCGCGCCGGAGGTCCTGCGCCGGGTCCGCCGGCTGCTGGCGTACTACCGGACCGCCGAGCCGGTGCTGCCGCCGTGGATCGAGTCCTTCGTCAAGACGGGGTACGCGCACTACTGCACCCTGCTGCCGACCGCGTTCCGGGACGAGGACGCGACGGTGGGCCAGGTCGCGGCGATGCTGGGCTTCCTCTTCAGCATGGAGGGCCTGGCGCTGTCGCTGGGCTGCGACCGGGCGCAACTGGAGCTGGCCGTCGCGCAGTCGCACCCCGAGGACCCGGCGAAGACGGCACTGCTGTGGGCGGCGCAGGTCCAGCTCGGCACGCTCTCCCGGGCCGAACTGCGGGCGCGTTGCGACGAGCTGCTGGCCAACCCGCTGGTGGTCCCCGCGTACCCGCGCTACCTCAGCGGCTTCGTCCACGCGCTGGAGCCGGTGCCGGGGCTGGCGGACGTGGTCGTCGAGGCGGTCTCCAACGCGTTCGCCCGCCTCCCGGACCCGGTCCTGCTGCCGTGGCTGCCGACCCTGATCACCACCCTGCGGTCGACCGCCTCGGAGCTGGCCCCGCTCCTGATCCGCGAGGCGGGCCGGGTGTTCCCGGCGCGCCTCCCGGCCCTGGACACCTGGGTCCCGCCGTGGCGCGCCCCCGCGGCACCGCCGGCCCGCCGTGCCGCTCTTGCCGCCCCGCGCGGCGCGTCACTCCTCGCCGCCCACCCGGCGACCTGCGACGGGCTCGCGACCCTGCTGGGCTGCGCGGGGGAGTGGGCCCCGGCCGCCCCCGCGTCCCCGGGCGCGACCCTGCTCACCCGCCACCCGGAGCCGGCCACGGCACTGGAGGCGCTGCTGTCGGGGGCGTGAACGCGCTCCGGCCACCGCCCCGGCCCCGGCCCCGGCTGCGCGCCGGGGCCGGAGGCCGGAGCCGGTCTATGCCACCGAAGCGCACGCCGCCGTGGACCCCCGGACGACCAGTTCCGGGAGGAAGACGAACTCGCTGTGCGGGGCCGGGGTGCCGCCTATGTCCTCCAGGAGGGCGCGGACGGTGGCCTGGCCCATGGCCTGGACGGGCTGGCGGATGGTGGTCAGGGGCGGGTCGGTGAACGCTATGAGCGGGGAGTCGTCGAAGCCGACGACCGAGACGTCCTTCGGGACGTGCAGGCCCCGCTGCCGTGCCGCGCGGATCGCGCCCAGCGCCATCATGTCGCTGGCGCAGACGACCGCCGTGCAGCCCCGGGCGATCAGCTCGGAGGCCGCCGCCTGGCCGCCCTCCAGGGAATAGAGGGAGTGCTGGATCAGCTCCCGCGACTGCTCCGCCTCCAGCCCGAGGCGTTCCGCGACCGCCTGCTGGAAGCCCTCGATCTTGCGCAGCACCGGGACGAAGCGGCGCGGGCCGAGAGCGAGGCCGATGCGGGTGTGGCCGAGGGAGACCAGGTGCGTCACCGCCAGGTGCATCGCGGCCCGGTCGTCGGGGGAGACGAACGGCGCCTGGACCCTGGGGGAGAAGCCGTTGACGAGGACGTGCGGGACGCCCTGCGCGCGCAGCCGGTCGTAGCGTTCGGTGTCGGCCGTGGTGTCCGCGTGCAGGCCGGAGACGAAGATGATCCCGGCCACACCGCGGTCCACGAGCATCTCGGTCAGTTCGTCCTCGGTGGACCCGCCCGGGGTCTGCGTCGCGAGGACCGGGGTGTACCCCTGGCGCGTGAGGGCCTGGCCGATCACCTGCGCGAGCGCGGGGAAGATCGGGTTGTCCAGTTCCGGAGTTATCAGGCCGACCAGCCCGGCGCTGCTGCGGCGCAGCCGTACCGGCCGTTCGTAGCCGAGCACGTCGAGTGCGGCGAGGACGGATTCGCGGGTGGCCGCGGCCACACCCGGCTTGCCGTTGAGCACGCGACTGACTGTGGCTTCACTGACCCCCGCCTGGGCTGCGATGTCGGCGAGCCGCGCGGTCATGGAAGGGGACTGTACCGGGCGTGCCGGGGATTGCCCACCAGGTGGGGCCCCGGTGGGTCCGCCCCCCCCGGAGCCTGCCCGGCCGAGCCCGCGCCCGGCCCCCGCCGGGCTCGCACCCGGGCCCCCGTCGGGCCTGGCCGAAGACCTCCGCACCCGTAACCCGCGTCACACCTCCTGCAAAGTCTTGCGAGCGCCTTGCCGCACGCTTGCAGCAGCGGGCACCCTGTACCGGTGCCGGTGTCAAGCGATGCGTCGGCAACTCTCCGGACACGCGGATGTAACGATCACCCGTCCTTGCAGAAATTTGCCGCAAGGTCTTTCCGATGGTTTTCAGCCCTGTTACGTTCCTGGCAACCCGGCACCGCGAGGGAGCGGACGGCGGGAGGCCGAGAGCTGTGCCTCCGCCCTTCCGGGCTTCACTGAAGGAGTTCACATGCGGCGTGGCATAGCGGCCACCGCTCTGGTCGCGGCACTGGCCGTGTCGGCGACGGCGTGCGGCGGGGACGACGGCGGCAACGGTGGCAGCAAGGGCTCGGGCGAGCTCAGCGGCACCGTGACCTGGTGGGACACCTCCAGCGTCGGCAGCGAGGACAAGGTCTTCAAGAAGCTCGCGCAGGACTTCACCAAGCTCCACCCCAAGGTGAAGGTCAACTACGTCAACGTGCCGTTCGGTGAGGCGCAGAACAAGTTCAAGAACGCCGCCCAGTCCGGCTCCGGCGCTCCCGACGTCATCCGCTCCGAGGTCGCCTGGACCCCCGAGTTCGCGGACCTCGGCTACCTGGCCCCCCTCGACGGCACCGCCGCGCTGAAGAACGAGGACGACTTCCTCAAGCAGGCCGCCGCCTCCACCCAGTACGACGGCAAGACCTACGCCGTGCCCCAGGTCATCGACTCCATGGGCATCTTCTACAACAAGAAGATCTTCAAGGAGGCCGGTGTCGAGGTCCCCAAGACCATCGACGAGCTGAAGACCGTCTCCGCCACCATCAAGGACAAGACCGGCAAGACCGGCCTCTACCTCCGCGGCGACGACGCCTACTGGTTCCTCTCCTTCCTCTACGGCGAGGGCGGCGACCTGGTCGACGCCAAGGAGAAGAAGGTCACCATCGACGGCGAGGCCGGCGTCAAGGCCCTGGAGACCGTCAAGGACCTGGTCGACTCCAAGACCGCGATCACCGACGCGACCAACGGCTGGGACAACATGCAGGCGTCCTTCAAGGACGGCAAGGTCGCCATGATGATCAACGGCCCGTGGGCCGTCGCCGACACCTACGCGGGCGCCGAGTTCACCGACAAGGCCAACCTCGGCATCGCCCCCGTGCCCGCCGGCTCCGCCGGCCAGGGCGCTCCCCAGGGCGGCCACAACCTCGCCGTGTACGCGGGCTCCAAGAACCTGGACGCCTCCTACGCGTTCACCGAGTACATGACCTCCGCCGAGTCCCAGGCCAAGGTCGCCAAGGAGCTCAGCCTGCTGCCGACCCGCAACTCGGTCTACTCGCAGCCCGGTGTCGCCTCCAACGAGATCATCGGCTTCTTCCGCCCGGTCGTCGACAAGGCGGTCGAGCGCCCCTGGATCCCCGAGACCGGTTCCCTCTTCGCGCCGCTGGTGACCGAGTACACCAAGGTCCTCACCGGCCAGACCACCCCGGAGAAGGGTGCCAAGGCCACGGCCGAGGAGTACCGCAAGCTCCTCAAGGACTGGAAGTAACCGGTACCGGAAAGCCAGGAAGTACGAGGAAGAACAAGGAAGGTTGACCGGCTGATGGCTGTGGACACCAGCAGCCAGTCGGTGGTGAAGGCCGCGGGCGAGAGCGCCCGCGGCCGGAGCCGCCGTGCTGGCGGGCCCGAGCGCAAGCTCCGCCGTTCCTTCTCCACGCACTGGTACGCGTGGGCGATGGTCGCCCCCGTGGTCGTCGTGCTGGGAGTGATCATCGGATACCCGCTGGTGCGCGGTGTCTATCTGTCGCTCACCGACGCGAACGAGCGCAACGTCGCGCGGTCCATCGGCGTCAACGAGATCCCGGCCACCTACGAGTTCGTGGGGCTGGAGAACTACAAGGAAGCGCTCACCGGCTCGCAGTTCCTGGACACCCTGGGCTGGACACTGGTGTGGACGGTCTCCTGTGTGGCGATCACCTTCGCCCTCGGCATGGCCCTCGCCAACATGCTCAACCGGCGCATCGCCGGCCGCTCCTTCTACCGGATGTTCCTCATCCTGCCGTGGGCGGTACCGGGCTTCGTGTCGGTGTTCGCCTGGCGCTTCCTCTACGACGAGCGCCGCGGCCTGCTCAACCAGATGCTCGGCGGCGCCGGCATCGACGCCCTGCCCTGGCTCAACGACCCCACCTGGGCGAAGTTCTCCGTCATCGCCGTCAACGTCTGGCTCGGCGTGCCCTTCATGATGGTCGCCCTGCTCGGCGGTCTGCAGTCCATACCCGGCGAGCTGTACGAGGCCGCCGAGATGGACGGCGCCGGCCCCTGGCAGCGGTTCCGCAACATCACGCTCCCCGGGCTGCGCTCGGTCAGCACCACCGTGATCCTGCTGAGCACCATCTGGACGTTCAACATGTTCCCGGTGATCTTCCTGCTCACCAGGGGCGGGCCGGGCGAGGCGACACAGATCCTCGTGACCCAGGCGTACAAGTTCTCGTTCGAGATCAGCCCGCGCGACTTCGCGCAGTCCTCCACCTGGGGCGTGCTGATCCTCGTGCTCCTGATGGTCTTCGCCGCGGTCTACCGGCGAGTCCTCCGCAAGCAGGGAGAAGTCTGGTGACCACCGCTGTCGGAACCTCCCGGCGGGCGAAGCCCGCCCCCGTGAAGCACCGCCCCCGCGGCACCCGTTCGCCGCTCGCCTCCTTCGGGCTGCACGCCACGCTGATCACGGCGTCCGTGATCGCCGTCTTCCCGGTGCTGTGGGTCCTGCTGACCTCGCTGAAGCCGGCGCAGTACGCGACCACCACCGACTTCGTGAAGGAGACGACCCTCGAGAACTACACGAAGCTGCTGGCGGACACCCCGTTCCTGACCTGGTTCGGGAACTCGCTCCTGGTCGCCGGGCTGACGACCGTGCTCGGCGTGTTCGTCGCCTCGACGACCGGCTACGCGGTCAGCCGCTTCCGCTTCCCGGGCAAGCGGGGCCTGATGTGGACCCTGCTGATCACGCAGATGTTCCCGGTCGCCGTCCTGATCGTGCCGATCTACAACATCATGTCGTCGATGGGCCTGCTGAACGAGCCCGCCGGCCTGGTCATCACCTATCTGACCATCGCCGTCCCGTTCTGCGCCTGGATGATGAAGGGCTTCTTCGACACCATCCCGACGGAGATCGACGAGTCGGGCCAGGTCGACGGCCTCACCCCGTTCGGCACCTTCTGGCGGCTGATCCTCCCGCTCGCCAAGCCGGGCATCGCGGTGACCGCGTTCTACTCCTTCATCACCGCCTGGGGCGAGGTCGCCTACGCCTCCGCCTTCATGATCGGCGACGAGAACCTCACCCTCGCGGGCGGCCTCCAGAAGTTCGTCAACCAGTACGGCGCCCAGTGGGGCCCGATGACCGCCGCCTCGGTGCTCATCGCGGTCCCCGCGGCGATCGTGTTCCTGTTCGCCCAGCGCCACCTGGTGACCGGCATGTCCGCCGGCGCCGTCAAGGGCTGAGCGGCGGCACCGAGCGCCCACCACGCGTATGAAGCCGCGGCGCCGGTCCGTGCCTGTACCCCGGGCCGGCGCCGCACCCCACCCCATGACTTCCAGGGATGACATGACCCAGCACCTTGCCGCCCCCGCCGCCCCCACCTCCGGCACGGACACCGGCTGGTGGCGCGACGCGGTGATCTACCAGGTCTACCCCCGCAGCTTCGCCGACGGAAACGGCGACGGCATGGGCGATCTGGAGGGCATCCGCAGCCGGCTGCCGTATCTGCGGGACCTCGGTGTCGACGCCGTGTGGCTGAGCCCCTTCTACGCCTCCCCGCAGGCCGACGCCGGCTACGACGTCGCCGACTACCGCGCCATCGACCCGATGTTCGGCAGCCTGCTGGACGCCGACGCCCTCATCCGCGAGGCCCACGGCCTCGGCCTGCGGATCATCGTCGACCTGGTCCCCAACCACTCCTCCGACCAGCACGAGTGGTTCCAGCGCGCCCTGGCCGAGGGCCCCGGCTCCCCGCTGCGCGAGCGCTACCACTTCCGCCCCGGCAAGGGCGCGGGCGGCGAACTGCCGCCCAACGACTGGGAGTCCATCTTCGGCGGTCCGGCCTGGACCCGGGTGGCCGACGGCGAGTGGTACCTCCACCTGTTCGCCCCGGAGCAGCCCGACTTCAACTGGGAGCACCCGGCCGTCCGCGACGAGTTCCGCTCGATCCTGCGCTTCTGGCTGGACATGGGCGTCGACGGCTTCCGGGTCGACGTGGCACACGGCCTGGTCAAGGCCGAGGGGCTGCCCGACATCGGCGGCCACGACCAGCTGAAGCTGCTCGGAAACGATGTCATGCCCTTCTTCGACCAGGACGGCGTGCACGAGGTCTACCGCAGCTGGCGCCGGGTCCTCGCCGAGTACGGCGACGACCGCGTCCTGGTCGCCGAGGCGTGGACGCCCACCGTCGAGCGCACCGCCAACTATGTGCGCCCCGACGAGATGCACCAGGCGTTCAACTTCCAGTACCTGGGCACCCACTGGGACGCCGCCGAGCTGCGCAAGGTCATCGACGCCTCCCTGGAGGCGATGCGCCCGGTCGGCGCCCCCACCACCTGGGTGCTCTCCAACCACGACGTGACCCGCCACGCGACCCGGTTCGCCAACCCGGCCGGCCTCGGCACCCAGCTCCGCGAGGCGGGCGACCGGGAACTCGGCCTGCGCCGCGCCCGTGCCGCGACCCTGCTGATGCTGGCCCTGCCCGGCTCCGCCTACCTCTACCAGGGCGAGGAACTCGGCCTCCCGGACGTCACCGACCTCCCGGACGAGGTCCGCCAGGACCCCTCGTTCGGGCGGGCCAGCGGCCAGGACGGCTTCCGCGACGGCTGCCGGGTGCCGATCCCGTGGACGGCGGAGGGCTCCTCGTACGGCTTCGGCAGCGGCGGGAGCTGGCTGCCCCAGCCCGCGCAGTGGGCCGAGCTGAGCGTCGAGACCCAGACCGGCGACCCCGGCTCCACCCTGGAGCTGTACCGCAGCGCGCTCGCCGTGCGCCGGGTCCAGCCGGGCATGGGCGCGGGCGAGTCCGTCGAGTGGCTGGACGCGCCCGAGGGTGTGCTCTCCTTCGCCCGCGACGGCTTCGTGTGCACGGCCAACACCACCGGCGCCCCGGTGCGCGTCCCGGCGCCCGGCCGGGTGCTGCTCGCCAACGACACGGTGCACATCACCGGCGGCGAGGCCGAACTGCCGGCGGACACCACCGTCTGGTGGGCGGTGTGACGCTCCCCCTGCCCCGGGACGGCGCCCACGCCGTCCCGCGGCTGGCCGACCTCGCGCTCCAGGCCGGGGTCAGCGAGGCGACCGTCAGCCGGGTGCTCAACGGCAAGGCGGGCGTCGCCGCGCCGACCCGCCACCGGGTCCTGGCCGCCCTGGACGTCCTCGGCTACGAGCGGCCCGTGCGGCTGAAACAGCGCAGCGCGGGCTTGGTCGGCCTGGTCATCCCCGAGCTGACGAACCCCATCTTCCCGGCGTTCGCCCAGGTCATCGAGCAGGTCCTGGGCGGGCACGGGTACACGCCGGTGCTGTGCACCCAGATGCCCGGCGGGGCCACCGAGGACGAGCTGGTCGAGCAGCTGGAGGAGCGCGGGGTCACCGGCATCATCTTCATGTCGGGTCTGCACGCGGACACCGCCGAGGATCCGGGGCGCTATGCCCGGCTGTCCGCGCGCGGGGTGCCGTTCGTGCTGATCAACGGCTACAACGAGCGGATCGACGCGCACTTCGTCTCGCCCGACGACCGCTCGGCGGCCCGGATGGCGGTGCGGCACCTGGCGGACCTGGGGCACGAGCGGATCGGGCTGGCCGTCGGGCCCACCCGGTATGTGCCCTCCCGGCGCAAGACGGAGGGCTTCCTCGCCGCGCTGCACGCCGAGTCGGGGCTGTCGCACGAGGAGGCCGGACGGTTCGTCAGGTCCACCCTGTTCAGCGTGGAGGGCGGCCAGGTCGCCGCGGGCGCCCTGCTCGACGAGGGCTGCACGGGCATCGTCTGCGCGAGCGACCTGATGGCGTTGGGCGCGGTGCGTGCGGTGCGGGCCCGGGGGCTGGATGTGCCGGCGGACGTGTCGGTGGTCGGCTTCGACGACTCCCCGCTGATCGCGTTCACGGACCCGCCGCTGACGACGGTGCGCCAGCCGGTGCAGGCGATGGCGACGGCGGCGGTGGACGCCCTGATCGAGGAGATCGGCGGAAACCCGGTCCAGCGCACGGAGTTCGTCTTCCAGCCGGAGCTGGTGGTGCGCGGTTCCACGGGTGCGCCGCGCCACTGAGGTTCCCCCTGGGGCCCGGTGGGGCCCTGCCGGGGGACCGGTCCGGCCGGCCGGGCGCGTGAGGCGCCGGTACGGACCGGCGCCACCGGCCGACCGGACCGGAGTCGTGGTTGAACGTAACACCGCTGCAATGACTTGCGAAAGAGTTTGCGGACACGGAACGGCCACGTTTCCCCGTCGTCACAAAGCCCTGGGCCAAGCTTGGTTCGAAGGCTTGACCGAGGCCCGGGCGGGTCGTACGGTCTCGACCGCAACAAGTTTCAGACTTCTTGCGAAAACATCTTCAATGGCCTTGCGGGCATGGCGCGTTGCCGCACGAGGCTGCCCCCACCCCCCCCACACGTCACCCGCACCTCCCCCGCAGCAGGAGGAAACAATGGCCAGCAGAACCATGGCCGTGGCACTCGCCGTCACCGCAGGAGCCGCCCTCGCCGTGACCGCGCCCGCCCCCGCCGTCCAGGCCGCGCCGCCCGGCGACAAGGACGTCACCGCCGTGATGTTCGAGTGGAAGTTCGACTCGATCGCCAAGGCGTGCACGGACAGTCTCGGCCCGGCCGGCTACGGCTATGTCCAGGTCTCCCCGCCCCAGGAACACATCCAGGGCGGCCAGTGGTGGACCTCGTACCAGCCCGTCAGCTACCGGATCGCCGGACGCCTCGGCGACCGGGCCCAGTTCAAGAACATGATCGACACGTGTCACGCGGCCGGGGTGAAGGTCGTCGCCGACTCGGTCATCAACCACATGTCGGCCGGCAACGGCACGGGCACCGGCGGGTCCTCGTACACCAAGTACAACTACCCGGGCATCTACTCGGCGCCCGACTTCGACAACTGCACGGCCACCATCAGCAACTACCAGGACCGCTTCAACGTCCAGGAGTGCGAACTGGTCGGCCTCGCGGACCTCGACACCGGCGAGGAGTACGTCCGCACCCGGATCGCCGGCTATCTCAACGACCTGCTCTCCCTCGGCGTGGACGGCTTCCGGATCGACGCGGCCAAGCACATGGCCGCCGACGACCTCGCCGCCATCAAGGCCAAGCTGACCAACCCGAACGTCTACTGGAAGCACGAGGCCATCCACGGCGCGGGCGAGGCCGTCGACCCCTCCGAGTACCTCGGCAGCGGCGACGTCCAGGAGTTCCGCTACGCCCGCGGCCTCAAGCAGGTCTTCCAGAACGAGAAGCTCGCCCACCTGAAGAACTACGGCGAGGGCTGGGGCTTCATGCAGTCCGGCAAGTCCGGTGTCTTCGTGGACAACCACGACACCGAGCGCCAGGGCGACACCCTCACCTACAAGAACGGCGCCGAGTACACCCTCGCGAGCGTCTTCATGCTCGCCTGGCCCTACGGCGCGCCCGATGTCCACTCCGGCTACGAGTGGTCCGACAAGGACGCCGGCCCGCCCAACGGCGGCCAGGTGAACGCCTGCTACCAGGACGGCTGGAAGTGCCAGCACGCCTGGCGCGAGATCTCCTCCATGGTCGCCTTCCGCAACACCGCGCGCGGCCAGGCCGTCACCGACTGGTGGGACAACGGCGGCGACCAGATCGCCTTCGGCCGCGGCAACAAGGCGTACGTCGCCATCAACCACGAGGGCTCCTCGCTGAACCGCACCTTCCAGACCTCGCTGCCCGCCGGCTCCTACTGCGATGTGCAGAGCGGCAACGCGGTCTC
Source organism: Streptomyces sp. NPDC005805 (assembly GCF_040630445.1). NCBI lineage: Bacteria > Bacillati > Actinomycetota > Actinomycetes > Kitasatosporales > Streptomycetaceae > Streptomyces > Streptomyces sp. NPDC005805. The sequence goes on along the minus strand of NZ_JBEXXN010000002.1, from coordinate 171,788 downwards.
GGTGGACGGCTCCGGCCGCTTCACCGCCACCCTCGGCCCCAACACGGCCGTCGCCCTGCACACCGGGGCCCGCAACTGCTCCGGCGGCTCCAACCCGGCGCCGGTGAACACGGGCGCCTCCTTCGCGGTCAACGCGACCACGGTGATGGGGCAGAACATCTACGTCACCGGCAACCGCGCCGAGCTGGGCAACTGGAGCCCGGCCGCCGCCGTCAAGCTCGACCCGGCGAGCTACCCCGTCTGGAAGCTCGACCGCGACCTGCCCGCCGGCACCTCCTTCGCGTACAAGTACCTCCGCAAGGACGGCGCCGGGAACGTCACCTGGGAGAGCGGCGCCGACCGCACCGCGACCGTCCCGGCCTCCGGCAAGGTCGTGCTGAACGACACCTGGCGCGGCTGACGCGCCCCGTGCGGCGCGGCCGACGGCCGCCGCCCCCGCGCCGGCCCGCCCGGGCCGGGCCCCGCGACCGCCCCGCGCCCCTCCCCGGGCGCGGGGCGGCCCCGCACACACCCGTCTCCCGTACCTGCCGTACGTCCCGTACCGGCCGCAACTCCCGTAGTTCCCGTACCTCTCGCACCTCCTCCACCGAGCACACCACCCTCACCAGGAGAGACCCGCTGTGATACGCCCCCGCCTCCGACTGCGCTCCGCGGCCGCCACCGCCGTGGCGACGGCGACGGTCGCGGCACTGGTGTCCGCCGTGCCGGCGGCCGCCGCGCCGAAGCAACCTCCGCCGCCCTCGGACAGATCGCTGGCCGCCGAGCCGGCCCGCCACGACCTGACCCGCGAGCAGTTCTACTTCGTCCTGCCGGACCGGTTCGCCAACGGCGACCGGCGCAACGACCGCGGCGGACTCACCGGTTCGCGCCTGGACCACGGCTTCGACCCCACCGACAAGGGCTTCTACCAGGGCGGCGACCTCAAGGGTCTCACCGAGAAGCTGGACTACATCAAGGGCCTCGGCACCACCGCCATCTGGATGGCGCCGATCTTCAAGAACCAGCCCGTGCAGGGCGAGGGCAAGAACGCCAGCGCCGGCTACCACGGCTACTGGATCACCGACTTCACCCAGGTCGACCCGCACTTCGGCACCAACGCCGACCTGGAGCGCCTGATCGACAAGGCCCACGCCAAGGGCATGAAGGTCTTCTTCGACGTCATCACCAACCACACCGCCGACGTCGTCGACTACAAGGAGAAGTCCTACGGCTACCTCTCCAAGGGCGCCTTCCCCTATCTGACCAAGGACGGGAAGCCCTTCGACGACAGTGACTACGCCGACGGCTCCCAGCCCTTCCCGCGCGTGGACGACGACTCCTTCCCGCGCACCCCGGTGGTGCCGAAGGAGAAGCGGAACCTCAAGGTCCCGTCCTGGCTCAACGACCCGTCGATGTACCACAACCGCGGTGACTCCACCTTCGCCGGGGAGTCCTCCGAGTACGGCGACTTCGTCGGCCTGGACGACCTCTGGACCGAGCGCCCCGAGGTCGTCGAGGGCATGGAGAAGATCTACCAGCGCTGGGTGCGCGACTTCGGCATCGACGGCTTCCGGATCGACACCGTCAAGCACGTCAACATGGAGTTCTGGACGCAGTGGGCCACGGCTCTGGACGCCTACGCGACCAAGCGCGGCCGGGACGACTTCTTCATGTTCGGCGAGGTCTACTCCGCCGACCCGGCCGTCACCGCCCCCTATGTCACCGAGGGCCGGCTCGACGCCACCCTCGACTTCCCGTTCCAGGACGCGGCCCGCGCCTTCGCCTCCCAGGGCGCGCCCGCGTCCAAGCTGGCGAACCTCTTCGGCCAGGACTACCGCTACACCACCGACAAGGCCAACGCCTATGAGTCGGTGCCCTTCCTCGGCAACCACGACATGGGCCGCTTCGGCACCTTCCTCAAGCAGGACAACCCGAAGGCCGGTGACGCCGAACTGCTGAAGCGCTACCGCCTCGCCAACGAGCTGATGTTCCTCAGCCGCGGCAACCCGGTCGTCTACTACGGCGACGAGCAGGGCTTCGCCGGCGCCGGCGGCGACAAGGACTCCCGCCAGACCCTGTTCGCCTCGAAGACCGCCGACTACCTCGACGACGACCGGATCGGCACCGACCGCACCCACGCCGAGGACGCCTACGATCCCTCCCACCCGCTGTACCGGGGGATCGCCGCCCTGTCGAAGCTGACCCGGGAGCACCCGGCCCTGCGCGACGGCGTCCAGCGGGAGCGGTACGCCGAGGGCTCGGTGTACGCCTTCTCCCGGACCGACGCCCGCACCCGCGCCGACTACCTGGTCGCCGTGAACAGCGCCACCGAGGCGAAGACCGTCGAGATCCCGGCCGGCTCCGCCCGCACCGCGTACACCGCGATCCACGGCGGCGACACCCGCGTCACCAGCGGCGCCGACGGCACCGTGCGCGTCACCGTCCCGGCCCTCGGCTCCCTCGTCCTCAAGGCCGCCAAGCCGCTGCCCGCGCCCACCGCGAAGCCCTCCGTCACCCTGAAGGCCCCCGAGGCGGGCGCCACCGGCACCGTCGAGATCACGGCGAGCACCGACGGCGGCGGACTGAACCGCGTCGTCTTCGCCGCCCAGACCGGCAACGGCAAGTGGCAGGTCCTCGGCTCCGCGGACCACGCCCCCTACAAGGTCACCCACACGGTGGACGCCCCCGCCGGAACCGCCCTGCGCTACAAGGCCGTCGTGGTCGACAGCGCGGGCCGCACCGCCAGCGCCACGGCCGCCACCACCAGCGGCGCCCCCGAGGTCCCGCAGCCGCCCACCGCCACCCAGCGCGACTACGCGATCGTCCACTACCAGCGCCCCGACGGGGACTACGACGACTGGGGCCTCTACACCTGGGGCGACATCGCCGACGGCGAGGGCACCACCTGGCCCGCCGGCAAGCCCTTCACCGGCCGCGACGCCTACGGCGCCTTCGCGTACGTCAAACTCAAGCCCGGCGCCTCCTCTCTGGGGTTCATCGCCGTGAACAAGGACGGCGTCAAGGACACCGACGCCGACCGCACCATCGACCTGTCGAAGACCGGCGAGGTCTGGATCGAGCAGGGCAAGCCGGAGGTCCGCACCGAGGCCCCCGAGGGCGCCTACCCGCCCCAGGACACCACCAAGGCCGTCCTCCACTACCAGCGCCCCGACGCCAAGTACGACGGCTGGGGCCTCCACACCTGGACCGGCGCCGCCGAACCCACCGACTGGAGCAAGCCCCTGGAGCCGGTGCGCACCGACGCCTACGGGGCCGTCTTCGAGGTGCCCCTCGCACCCGGGGCCACCTCGCTCAGCTACATCCTCCACAAGGGCGACGAGAAGGACCTGCCCTCTGACCAGTCCCTCGACCTCAAGGCCAACGGCCACGAGGTGTGGCTGCTCGCCGGCCAGGAGAAGTACCTCCTCCCGCAGCCCAAGGGCACCGGCGCCGCACTCGACCTCACCAAGGCGCACGCGGTCTGGATCGACCGGAACACCCTCGCCTGGAAGGGCGCGCCGACCGCCGCCTCCAGTGCGCTGCTCTACTCCCGCGACGGCTCGATCGAGGTGAAGGACGGCTCCCTCACCGGCGACCGCAGGGTCCTGCGTCTGAACCCCACTGAACTGACGAACAGCCAGAAGGAGAAGTTCCCGCACCTGAAGGAATATCCGGCGTTCTCGGTCGACGCCCGCGACCGCGACCGGGCGCGCGAGGCCCTGAGGGGCCAGCTCGTCGCCGCGCAGTACACGGCGAACGGCGCCGTCGTCACCGCCACCGGGGTGCAGATCGCCGGTGTCCTCGACGACCTCTACGCGGCGAAGGCCACCAAAGCCGACCTCGGCCCCGTCTTCGACCGGCGCGGGGTGCCCACCCTGCGCCTGTGGGCCCCCACCGCCCAGCGGGTCGCCCTGGAGATCGGCGGCCGGACCGTGGCCATGCGCCGTGACGAAGCAAGCGGTGTGTGGACCGCCGAGGGCCGCAAGGACTGGAAGGGCAAGGCGTACCGCTTCCAGGTGACCGTGTTCGCGCCCGCCGCCGGGAAGGTCGTCACCAACAAGGTCACCGACCCCTACTCCCTCGCGCTCACCGCCGACTCCGAGAAGAGCCTCGTCGTCGACCTCGCCGACGGCTCCCTCGCCCCGGCCGGCTGGGACCGGCTGCGCAAGCCCGCAGCCGTCCCGCTGCGCGACGCGCAGATCCAGGAACTCCATGTGCGCGACTTCTCGATCGCCGACGCGACCGCGAAGCCGAAGCACCAGGGCACCTACCTCGCCTTCGCCGACAAGGACAGCAAGGGCTCGAAGCACCTGCGCGCCCTCGCCGACGCCGGCACCTCCTACGTCCATCTGCTGCCCGCCTTCGACATCGGCACCATCCCCGAGAAGAAGAAGGACCAGCAGCGCCCGGCCTGCGACCTGAAGGTCTACGCCCCCGACTCCGAGGAGCAGCAGGCCTGCGTGGCGAAGGCCGCCGCGAAGGACGCCTACAACTGGGGCTACGACCCGCTGCACTACACCGTCCCCGAGGGCTCCTACGCCACCGACCCGGACGGCACCCGCCGCACGGTCGAGTTCCGGCAGATGGTGAAGGCGCTCAACGAGCAGGGCATGCGCACCGTGATGGACGTGGTCTACAACCACACCGTCGCCGCCGGGCAGTCGGACAAGTCCGTGCTCGACCGGATCGTGCCCGGCTACTACCAGCGGCTGCTGGAGGACGGCTCCGTGGCCACCTCCACCTGCTGCGCCAACACCGCGCCCGAGAACGCCATGATGGGCAAGCTGGTGGTCGACTCGGTCGTCACCTGGGCCCGCGAGTACAAGGTGGACGGCTTCCGCTTCGACCTGATGGGCCACCACCCGAAGGAGAACATGCTCGCCGTGCGGGCCGCCCTGGACGAGCTGACCCCCGCCCGCGACGGCGTCGACGGCAAGAAGATCGTCCTCTACGGCGAGGGCTGGAACTTCGGCGAGATCGCCGACGACTCCCGCTTCGTGCAGGCCACGCAGAAGAACATGGCCGGCACCGGCATCGCCACCTTCTCCGACCGGGCCCGTGACGCGGTGCGCGGCGGCGGCCCGTTCGACGAGGACCCGGGTGTGCAGGGCTTCGCCTCCGGCCTGTTCACCGAGCCCAACGGCTCGAAGGCCAACGGCACGCCCGCCGAGCAGAAGGCCCGGCTGCTGCACTACCAGGACCTGGTCAAGGTCGGCCTCTCCGGCAACCTGGCCTCGTACCGCTTCACCGACACCTCCGGCCGCGAGGTCAAGGGCTCGGACGTCGACTACAACGGCTCCCCGGCCGGGTACGCGGCCGTCCCCGGTGACGCGCTCGCCTACGCGGACGCCCACGACAACGAGACCCTGTACGACGCCCTCGCGTTCAAGCTCCCCGCCGCCACCCCGGCGGCGGACCGGGCCAGGATGCAGGTCCTCGCGATGGCGACCGCCGCCCTCTCGCAGGGCCCGGCGCTCTCCCAGGCGGGCACCGACCTGCTGCGTTCCAAGTCGCTGGACCGCAACTCCTACGACAGCGGCGACTGGTTCAACGAGATCCACTGGGACTGCCGGGCGGGCAACGGCTTCGGCCGGGGTCTGCCGCCCGCCGCGGACAACAAGGACAAGTGGCCGTACGCCAAGCCGCTGCTGACCGCGCCGGGTCTGAAGGCGGGGTGCGCCGAGATCGAGGGCGCCTCGGCCGCCTACCGGGACCTGCTGCGGATACGCACGGGTGAGCCGGTGTTCTCGCTGGCCACGGCGGCGGACGTGCAGTCCCGGCTGTCCTTCCCGCTGTCCGGCACGAAGGAGACCCCCGGCGTGATCACCATGCGGCTCGGCGACCTGGTCGTGGTCTTCAACGCCACGCCCGAGCGGCAGACGCAGCGCTCGGTCGTCCCCGCGGGCGGTGACTGGGGCCTGCACCCGGTGCAGCGCTCGGGGTCCGACCGGGTCGTGAAGTCCGCCTCCTACGACCGGGCTTCGGGGGGCTTCTCGGTGCCGCCGCGTACGGTCGCCGTCTTCGAGCGGCGCTGACCGGGTCCTCCGGTGTACTGACCCGCCGGTCAGTATGTGATCTTCCCGCCTCTCGTCCGTGTCGGTGTTGGGCCGAACGGGTGAGGGGCGGGAAGATGTGCACATGAGTAGGTACGAGAGGTACGACGTCACCGACGAGCAGTGGGAGGGCCTGGCCCAAGTGGTGCCGCTGCGCGGCCGGGACGCATGGCCGTCGCGGGTGGACCACCGCACGGTCCCGGGGGACCGGGGGGAGTACGCGCAGGAGGCCGACCGCCGCTTCGTGGTCCTGCGGGTGCAGGTCTTCGCGGACGCGCGCGAGGTCGCCGAGTACCTCATCGACCGGACGCCGGTCCTGCTGGACCTGACGAGCGCGGACACCGACGTGGCCAAGCGGATCCTGGACTTCAGCAGCGGTGTCGTCTTCGGCCTCGGCAGTGTGATGCACCGGGTCGACCGCAACGTCTTCCTGCTGGCGCCCGCCGGGACCGAGGTGGAGGGCACCGAGTCCGAGTCCGGCGCGGAGTCCGAGGAGGCGGCGGAGGCCCCGGTACCCCGTTCCCAGGCCCCGGTACCCCGTTCGTAGGAAGGGCCCCGGGGTGGAACGGTTCGGCGAAGATCACGCTGCGTACGGTCCCGGTCATGGACCCTCAGCCCCCGCCGGCCCGCCCCATCGACGCCACTTCCACCGGGCCGGGGGCGCCGTGGCCCGGGACCGTGCGGCCCGCCGTCACCGAACTGCGGCTCTCCGCCTTCCGGACACACCGCGCCGCGGTCCTGCCGCTCGCCCCGTTCACCCTCCTCGCCGGAGCCAGCGGCAGCGGCAAGTCCAGTGCCCTGCACGCCTACGAGGCCCTGGCCCGGCTCGCCGCCGGCCGGGGCCTCGGCCACGCCTTCCCCGACCCCGCCGCCTGCGTCCCCGAGTGGTCCCGGCCCGACCGGCAGGGCCGGCGGGGCTTCCGCATCGGCTGCACCGTCGGCGGCCCGGCCGGCTCGGTCCGGCTCGACCTCGCCGTGCAGGTGGAACCCGAACTCCGCATCGCGGGCGAGCGGCTGACCTGCGACGGGCGCGTCCTGCTCGCCACCGCGCTGCGTGATCCGCGGCGCCGTTGCGTGGAGGCGTCCTGGCACACCTCGGGCGCGGCGGGCGTCACCAGGGCCCCGCTCCCGGACGACCGCCTGGGCACCGCCCTCCTCCCGCTGCACGTCGCCGGGCGGACGAACGCCCAGCTCCAGGTGCTCGCGGCGGCCGAGCAACTGGTCATGGCCCTGCGCCCGGTGTTCGCCTGCGACCCCCGGCCGGAGCGCATGCGGGCCCCGGTGCCCGCCGGGCCGGGGCGGCTGCGGCGCGGCTGCGACAACCTGGCCGAGGTCCTGCACCGCACCCGCAGCGAGTGCGCCCGGCGGCACGCCCGGCTCGCCGCCGCGGCCCGCGCGGGCTGCGCCGGGGAGATCACCGACGTGCGGGTGGAGCAGGCTGCGGACGGCGCGGTCCAGGCGCTCCTCGCACGCGGCGGCCGCCGCCCGGACACCCCGGTCGGGCGGCTGGGGGAGGGGGAACTGCGGTATCTGGCGCTCGCGCTGGTCCTGTTGACCGGGCCCGGCGTGCTCGCCGTCGACCAGGTCGCCGAGGTGCCGGACGCCTACCAGTCGCTCACCGTCCTCGCGGACGGCTTCGACCGCTCCCTCGACCCGGCCCAGGCCCGTGAACTGGTCGCCCTGGCCGCGCAGATGTGCGCCCGGGGCCACATCCGGCTCGTCGGGACGGTCTCCGACGGGGCCTGCGCACGCGGGGTGGAGGGCGTGTCGGTGGTAGACCTGGGCCCATGACGAGCGACAACGGATCGACGCGCGAGGGCCCGGCCACCCGGCCCGCCACCCGGGACCGCGGCGCGCGCGAGCGCGGCACGGCCCGCGCCGACGGGCTGGACGTGGCCGGGCTCCAGCGGCGGCTGGCCGACTTCGCGGCGGCCCGGAACTGGGAGCCGTACCACACGCCCAAGAACCTGGCCGTGGCGCTGAGCGTCGAGGCGGCCGAACTGGTCGAGATCTTCCAGTGGTTGACGCCCGAGCAGTCCGCCGCCGTGATGGCGGACGAGAAGACCGCCCACCGGGTGCGCGACGAGGCGGCCGATGTCCTCGCCTATCTGCTCCAGTTCTGCGAGGTGCTGGGCGTGGACGTGCTGGCGGCGCTCCGGGACAAGATCGAGCGCAACGAGGCCCGTTTCCCTGCCGGGTCTCCCGGTGAAACTCCCGGCGAACGACCGGACCCCGCCCACTGATCGTCACTCTTCGGAGTCGCCAACTTATCCACAACTGCCTTGTCGTCCACAGATTTCCGAATTCCCCTGGCTTTTCTGGTCGAAGACCTTCACTCTGGGTAATGAACTGAGTGGGCAGACAGTCGCATGAACGGGGGAGCGGGATGGACGCGTTACGGCTCATCGACATCAGCAGGCAGGCACTGGAGGGCAGCCGGGAGGTTCCCGAGGTGGTCGCCGAGTCCTGGCAGATCCAGGCGCTGGCGCAGGCGATCGGGAGCAGACTGGCCCTGAGCGGGCCGCCCGATGTGAGAGGGGAGGCGCGCGCCCTCGGCGAGACCGGCGGCCGGGGCGGCGGGGTGTACGACCATCCGGTGGTGCGCAGCGGAGGCGTCCGCGCGGCCCAGCTGACCGGAGTGGCCGACCCGGAGGCGGTGTTGACGGCCCTGCTCGCCCTGCTGGGCGATGTGGGCATCGCCCTGGTCGCCGTCGCCTGCTCCACCGACGACGAAGGGCTGTACTGGCAGTGCATCGAGACCATGGATTCCGCCGACGAGGCCATGGACCGGGTGCGGGGGATGCTGCGAAGACTTCCCCTGGGGGAGGCGGCCCGCCCGCCCGAAACGGTCCGGGGGCGCGCTGGCCCCCTTTGACCGCCCGGCGACCGGCACCGGTGCAGGATGGAGGTATGGATCTTCGCATCTTCACCGAGCCCCAGCAGGGCGCGAGCTATGACACCCTTCTCACCGTTGCCAAGGCCACCGAAGACCTCGGCTTCGACGCCTTCTTCCGATCCGACCACTACCTCAGCATGGGCTCGGCGGACGGGCTGCCCGGCCCGACGGACGCCTGGATCACCCTGGCCGGACTCGCCCGCGAGACCAAGCGCATCCGCCTGGGGACCTTGATGACGGCGGGCACCTTCCGGCTGCCGGGTGTCCTCGCGATCCAGGTCGCCCAGGTCGACCAGATGTCCGGGGGCCGCGTCGAACTGGGCCTGGGCGCAGGCTGGTTCGAGGAGGAGCACAGGGCCTACGGCATCCCGTTCCCGAAGGAGAAGTTCGGCCGGCTGGAGGAGCAGCTGGCGATCGTCACCGGACTGTGGGGCACAGAGGTCGGCAGCACCTTCTCCTACGACGGCACCTACTACCAGCTCACCGACTCCCCCGCCCTGCCCAAGCCCGCCCAGGCGAAGGTGCCGGTGCTGATCGGCGGCCACGGCGCGGTCCGCACCCCGCGTCTCGCCGCACGGTACGCGGACGAGTTCAATCTGCCGTTCGCCTCGGTCGAGGACACCGCCCTCCAGTTCGGGCGGGTGCGCGAGGCGGCCGAGAAGGCCGGCAGGGCGCCCGGCGACCTGACGTACTCCAACGCTCTGGTCGTCTGTGTCGGCAAGGACGAGGCGGAGGTCGCCCGCCGGGCGGCCGCCATCGGGCGGGAGGTGGACGAGCTGCGGGCGAACGGGCTGGCGGGCTCGCCCGCCGAGGTGGTGGAGAAGATCGGCCGCTATGCGGAGACCGGTTCGCAGCGGATCTACCTCCAGGTCCTGGACCTCGACGACCTGGACCACCTGGAGCTCATCTCCTCCCAGGTCCAGTCCCAGCTGAGCTGACCCGAGGAGTACCGGTGCGACCCGTCCGCCCGCTTACCGAGGCCCTCGCCAAGGGCGTGCTCGTCCTCGACGGAGGACTGTCCAACCAGCTGGAGGCGCAGGGCCGCGACCTGTCCGGCGACCTCTGGTCCGCGCGGCTGCTCGCGGAGGACCCGGGGCAGATCGAGGCGGCCCACCGGGCCTATGTGCGGGCGGGCGCACAGGTGCTCATCACTTCCGGGTACCAGGCCAGCTTCGAGGGCTTCGCACGGTACGGGATCGGCCGTGCGGAGGCGGCGGGTCTCTTCGCCCGCAGCGTGGCCCTGGCCCGCGCGGCGGGGGAGGAGGCCGGTCACGAGGTGTGGGTCGCGGCCTCCGTCGGCCCGTACGGCGCGTATCTGGCGGACGGCAGCGAGTACCGGGGCCGGTACGGGGTCGGGGCGGCCGCGCTGGAGCGGTTCCACCGGCCGAGGATCGAGGCCCTGGCCGCCGCCGGCCCGGACGTGCTGGCCCTGGAGACGGTCCCGGACGCGGAGGAGGCGGCCGTCCTCCTGGACGCGGCGGCGGGCTGCGGGGTGCCCGTCTGGCTGTCGTACACCGTCGCCGGCGGCCGCACCCGCGCCGGGCAGGAGCTGGCCGAAGCCTTCGCCCTGGCCAGGGGGCGGGAGGAGGTCGTGGCGGTGGGCGTCAACTGCTGCGACCCGGCCGAGGCGGGCGAAGCGGTGGCGACGGCGGTCGCCGTCACAGGGCTGCCCGCCGTGGCCTACCCCAACAGCGGCGAGCGGTGGGACGCGGCCGCCCGCCGCTGGCGGGGCCCGGCCGGGTTCGACCCCGCTCTCGCGGCCGAGTGGCGCGGGGCGGGGGCGCGGCTGATCGGCGGCTGCTGCCGCGTCGGCCCGTCCACGGTCGCGGCGGTGGCGGCCCGCCTGGGCGCCGGCGGGCCACCGGAGGGCTGAGGGGCGCGGCCGCGTCCCTCAGCCCTCCGGCCGGGCGCTCCGGGCCGGACTTTCGTGCCCGCGAGGCGGGTCCGGGCCGAAGGCCCGTGGCGGGCGCACGCGAGCGGGGTCCCCGGCCGGGCGCGCCCGGCCCGAAGGTATGCGGTCCCGGAAAACTCCTGGTTGTCGGGGGCGATGGCCGGGATACTCGGACGGGTGTTCCTGACGATCAGCACCACCGGTACCCCGGAGCGTCCCGCGACCGAGCTCGGCTTCCTGCTGCACAAGCATCCCGACAACGCGCAGACGTTCTCCACCGCCCACGGCACCGCGCACGTCTTCTACCCCGAGGCGTCCGACGAGCGCTGCACGGCCGCACTGCTGCTGGAGGTGGATCCGGTGGCCCTGGTCCGGCGCGGCAAGGGCAAGGGCCGTGGCGGCGCGCCCGACACCGCGCTCGCCCAGTACGTCAACGACCGCCCGTACGCGGCCTCCTCGCTGCTCGCGGTCGCGCTGAGCGCGGTGTTCAAGAGCGCCCTGCGCGGGGTGTGCGCCGCCCGGCCCGAGCGGGCCGCCGCGCCGCTGCCGCTGCGCATCGAGGTGCCCGCCGTCCCCGCGCGCGGCGGCGCGGAGCTGGTCCGCAAGCTGTTCGGCCCCCTCGGCTGGGACACCGTCACCGCCGAACCCGTCCCGCTGGACGCGCGGTTCCCCGAGTGGGGCGACTCGCGCTATGTCCGGCTGGTGCTGGAGGGCGAGCTGCGGCTCGCCGACGCCCTGCGCCAGCTCTACATCCTGCTGCCGGTCCTCGACGACGCCAAGCACTACTGGGTCGCGCCCGACGAGGTCGACAAGCTGCTGCGCGCCGGTGACGGCTGGCTCGCCGACCACCCCGAGCAGAAGCTCATCACCAGCCGCTATCTCTCCCGCCGCTGGAGCCTCACCCGGCAGGCGATGGAGCGCCTGGAACTGGCCCGGCTCGCCGAGGCCGACGACCTCGACGTCGAGGAGGTGGACAACGCCGTCGACGAGAGCGCCGACACCGAGGAGCGCCCCGCCCCGCTCGCCGTGCAGCGCCGGGACGCGATCCTGCACGAACTGCGCGCCGCCGGTGCGAGCCGGGTCCTGGACCTCGGCTGCGGCCAGGGCCAGTTGGTGCAGGCCCTGCTCAAGGACGTCCGCTTCACCGAGATCGCCGGTACCGACGTGTCCGTCCGGGCGCTCACCATCGCCGGGCGGCGGCTGAGGCTGGACCGGCTCGGCGAGCGCCAGGCCGCCCGGGTGAAGCTGTTCCAGAGCTCCCTCACCTACACGGACAAGCGCCTCGCCGGCTATGACGCGGCCGTCCTCAGCGAGGTGATCGAGCACCTGGACCTGCCCCGGCTGCCCGCCCTGGAGTACGCGGTGTTCGGCGCGGCCCGCCCCGGAACCGTGCTGGTCACCACGCCGAACGTCGAGTACAACGTCCGCTGGGAGACCCTGCCCGCCGGGCACGTCCGGCACGGCGACCACCGCTTCGAGTGGCCCCGGGAGGAGTTCCGCGCCTGGGCCGGGGCCGTCGCCGAACGGCACGGCTACACCGTCCGGTTCGTGCCCGTCGGCCCCGACGACCCCGAGGTCGGCCCGCCCACCCAGCTGGCCGTCTTCCAGCGCGCGGACGCGACCGGGCCCGCGAACCCGGACACCACCGCCCCGGACACCCCCGCCACCCCGACCACCCCGAAGGAGGCAGCCGCATGAGCGCCACCACCCCCGAAGCCGGGGCCGCCGTGCCCGCCGGCCGCCGCCTGCCCGTGACCGACCTGTCCCTGGTGGTCCTGGTCGGCGCCACCGGATCGGGCAAGTCCACCTTCGCCCGCACCCACTTCAAGCCGACCGAGGTCGTCTCCTCCGACTTCTGCCGGGGCCTCGTCGCCGACGACGAGAACGACCAGAGCGCCAGCTCCGACGCCTTCGACGTGCTCCACTACATCGTCGGCAAGCGCCTCACCGCGGGCCGTCTCACCGTCGTCGACGCCACCAATGTGCAGCAGGAGAGCCGCCGCCAACTGGTGCGCATCGCCCGGGAGCACGACGTGCTGCCCATCGCGATCGTGCTGGACCTCCCCGAGGAGGTCTGCGCCGAGCGCAACGCCGCCCGCCCCGACCGCGCGGGCATGCCCCGGCACGTCATCTCCCGCCACCGCCGCGAACTGCGCCGCTCCCTCAAGGGCCTGGAGCGCGAGGGCTTCCGCAAGGTGCACATCCTGCGCGGCGCCGAGGAGGTCGCCGCCGCCGAGGTCGTGCTGGAGCGGCGCTACAACGACCTGCGCCACCTCACGGGCCCCTTCGACATCATCGGCGACATCCACGGCTGCGCCTCCGAACTGGAGACCCTGCTCGCCAAGCTGGGGTACGAGGACGGCCGCCACCCCGGGGGCCGCACCGCCGTCTTCGTCGGCGACCTCGTCGACCGCGGCCCGGACAGCCCCGCCGTGCTGCGCCGTGTGATGGGCATGGTCGCCGAGGGCACCGCCCTGTGCGTGCCGGGCAACCACGAGAACAAGCTCGGCCGCTGGCTCAAGGGCCGCAACGTCCAGCACACCCACGGCCTCGCCGAGACGATCGAGCAGCTGGAGAAGGAGGACGACGCCTTCCGCGCGCGGGTCCGGGAGTTCATCGACGGCCTGGTCAGCCACTACGTCCTCGACGAGGGCCGGCTCGTGGTCTGCCACGCCGGTCTGCCCGAGAAGTACCACGGCCGCACCTCCGGCCGGGTCCGCTCGCACGCCCTCTACGGCGACACCACCGGCGAGACCGACGAGTTCGGCCTGCCCGTGCGCTACCCGTGGGCCGAGGACTACCGGGGCCGCGCCGCGGTCGTCTACGGGCACACCCCCGTACCGGACACCTCCTGGATCAACAACACCATCTGCCTCGACACCGGCGTCGTCTTCGGCGGGAAGATGACCGCCCTGCGCTGGCCCGAGCGCGAACTGGTCGACGTCCCGGCCGAGAAGGTCTGGTACGAGCCGGTCCGGCCGCTGCTCACCGAGGCCCCCGGCGGCCGGGAGGGCCGCCCGCTCGACCTCGCCGACGTCCACGGCCGGCGCGTGGTCGAGACCCGGCACATGTCCCGGATCGCGGTCCGCGAGGAGAACGCGGCCGCCGCGCTGGAGGTCATGAGCCGCTTCGCCGTCGACCCCCGGCTGCTCGCCTACCTCCCGCCGACCATGGCCCCCGTCGCGACCTCCCGGGCGGACGGCTACCTGGAGCACCCGGCGGAGGCCTTCGCCCAGTACCGGGCGGACGGCGTGGAGCGGGTCGTGTGCGAGGAGAAGCACATGGGCTCCCGCGCGGTCGCCCTGGTGTGCCGGGACGCCGAAGCCGCCCGGCGCCGCTTCGGCGCCGAGGGCCCGACCGGCGCCCTGCACACCCGTACCGGCCGCCCCTTCTTCGACGACGGGACCACCACCGAGGCGGTCCTGGAGCGCCTGCGCACCGCCGTGGAAGCGGCCGGGCTGTGGGAGGAGTTCGGCACCGACTGGCTGCTCCTGGACGCCGAGCTGATGCCCTGGTCGCTGAAGGCGGGCGGTCTGCTGCGTTCCCAGTACGCGGCCGTGGGCGCTGCCGCCGGCGCTGCGCTGCCGCCGGCCCTGGCCGCCCTGGAGGCCGCCGCCGCGCGGGGCGTGGACGTGCGCGGGCTCCGCGCCCGGCAGGCCGAACGGGCCACGGACGCGGCGGCGTTCACCGAGGCGTACCGGCGCTACTGCTGGACCACCGACGGGCTCGACGGGGTGCGGCTCGCGCCCTTCCAGATCCTCGCCGCCGAGGGCCGCTCCCTCGCCGGCGAGCCACACGACCGCCAGCTCGCCTGGCTGGACCGGCTGGTGGAGCACGACCCGACCGGGCTGCTCCAGGTCACCCGCCGGCTGGTCGTGGAGACCGGTGACGAGGCGTCCGTCGCGGCCGGCACCGACTGGTGGCTGGAGATGACCGGGCGCGGCGGCGAGGGCATGGTCGTCAAGCCGCTCCAGGCGCTCGCCCGGGACGGCAAGGGGCGGCTGGTGCAGCCGGGCGTCAAGGTCCGCGGCCGGGAGTACCTGCGGATCATCTACGGCCCCGAGTACACCCGCCCGGAGAACCTGGCCCGCCTGCGCGAGCGGTTCCTCGGCCACAAGCGCTCCCTCGCGCTGCGCGAGTACGCCCTCGGTCTGGAGGCCCTGGACCGGCTCGCGGACGGGGAGCCGCTGTGGCGGGTGCACGAGGCGGTGTTCGCGGTCCTGGCCCTGGAGTCGGAGCCGGTCGACCCCCGGCTCTGACCCCGGGCTGGCCGGGTTCCGGGGGCGGGGCGTGCCCACCGTGCGCCCCGCCGGTCCGCCCCGCCCCGGCGGACGCCGTCCCGTTCCCGTGCCGTCCCCGTCCCGCCCCGGGCCGTCGAGGCGGCGTCCCCTCGTACGAATGTCCGGCGTTCGCCGGGTGAAGCGCCCTCCGCCCGGTGAGGATGGGGGCATGGGATTCCATGTCGACTCCGAGACCGGCCGTCTGCGCCAGGTCATCCTCCACCGGCCCGATCTGGAGCTGAAGCGCCTCACGCCGAGCAACAAGGACGCGCTCCTCTTCGACGACGTGCTCTGGGTGCGCCGCGCCCGCCAGGAGCACGACGGGTTCGCCGACGTGCTGCGCGACCGCGGGGTGGAGGTGCACCTCTTCGGTGATCTGCTCCGCGAGTCCCTGGACATCCCGGAGGCCCGCAAGCTGGTCCTGGACCGGGTCTTCGACGAGAAGGAGTACGGTCCCCTCGCCACCGACCACCTGCGGGACGCCTTCGACGAACTGCCCACCGCCGACCTGGTGGAGGCGCTGGTCGGCGGGATGACCAAGCGGGAGTTCCTGGCCGGTCACAGCGAGCCGACCTCGGTCCGCTTCCATGCCCTGGACCTGGACGACTTCCTCCTCCAGCCGCTCCCCAACCACCTGTTCACCCGTGACACCTCGGCCTGGATCTACGACGGCGTCTCGATCAACGCGATGCGCTGGCCCGCCCGGCAGCGGGAGACCGTGCACTTCGAGGCGATCTACAAGCACCACCCGCACTTCACCACGGGCGAGGCGGGCGCCTTCCACCACTGGTCGGAGGGCCAGGACGACTACCCCTCCACCATCGAGGGCGGCGACGTCCTGGTGATCGGCAACGGCGCGGTCCTGATCGGTATGAGCGAGCGGACCACCCCGCAGGCGGTGGAGATGCTGGCCCGGGGCATGTTCGCGGCCGGGTCGGCCCGTACGATCGTCGCGCTGGACATGCCGAAGCGGCGGGCGTTCATGCACCTGGACACCGTGATGACCATGGTCGACGCGGACACCTTCACGCAGTACGCGGGCCTGGGCATGCTCCGCTCGTACACGATCGAGCCGGCCGACGGCACGGGTGGCCTGAAGGTCAGCGACCACCCGCCGGAGCGTATGCACGACGCCATCGCGGCGGCGCTGGGCCTCAAGGACATCCGGGTGCTCACGGCCACCCAGGACGTGCACTCGGCCGAGCGCGAGCAGTGGGACGACGGCTGCAATGTGCTCGCCGTGGAGCCCGGCGTCGTGGTGGCCTACGAGCGGAACGTGACGACCAACACGCATCTGCGCAAGCAGGGGATCGAGGTCATCGAGATCCCGGGCAGCGAACTGGGCCGGGGCAGAGGCGGACCGCGCTGCATGAGCTGTCCGGTGGAGAGGGACGCCGTGTAGCCGGCCACGGCCGCCCGCAGGGTTCACGGAACAGGGGTCTGTATAGAGATACCGTTAGTCGTATAGACTTCCATGGTCACGCCGCAATTCCGCGACCCAGGAGCACTCCACCATGGCGATACAACTCGAAGGCCGCCACTTCCTCCGTGAGCTGGACTTCACGGCGGAGGAGTTCCGCGGTCTCGTCGCCCTGGCCGCGGAACTCAAGGCCGCCAAGCGGGCCGGCGCCGAGGTGCAGCGGCTGCGGGGCAGGAACATCGCGCTGATCTTCGAGAAGGCGTCCACCCGCACCCGCTGCGCCTTCGAGGTGGCCGCCGCCGACCAGGGCGCCTTCACGACGTACATCGACCCGGCGGGCTCCCACATCGGCCGCAAGGAGTCCGCGAAGGACACCGCCCGGGTCCTCGGCCGGATGTACGACGCCATCGAGTTCCGCGGGGACGCGCAGCGCACGGTCGAGGAGCTGGCCGCGCACGCCGGGGTGCCGGTCTACAACGGCCTCACCGACGACTGGCACCCCACCCAGATGCTGGCCGATGTGCTCACCATGACCGAGTACAGCGACAAGCCGCTGGAGCGGGTCTCCTTCGCCTACCTCGGCGACGCCCGCTTCAACATGGGCAACTCCTACCTGGTCACCGGCGCCCTCCTCGGTATGGACGTACGGATCGTGGCACCCGAGGCGTACTGGCCCGCGCCCCGGGTGGTGGCCGCCGCCCGGGAGGCCGCCGCCGCGAGCGGCGCGCGGATCACCCTCACCGAGGACATCGCCGAGGGGGTGCGCGGCGCCGACTTCGTCGCCACGGACGTCTGGGTGTCGATGGGGGAGCCCCGGGAGGTCTGGGACGAGCGGATCAAGGCCCTCGCCCCGTACGCGGTGACCATGGACGTCCTGCGGGTCACCGGGAACCCGGACGTCCGGTTCCTGCACTGCCTGCCCGCCTTCCACGACCTGGAGACCGTGATCGCCCGGGAGATCCACGAGCGGCACGGGCTCACGGAGCTGGAGGTCTCGGACGAGGTCTTCGAGTCGGCGCACTCGGTCGTCTTCGACGAGGCCGAGAACCGGATGCACACCATCAAGGCGGTCCTGGTCGCGACTCTGGCCCGCTGACCGGGCCCCGCCCCGGGCCCGGCCCCCGGACGCCCCCGGAGCCCGGACCCCGGGACCGGATCAGCCTCGGGCGGTGAGGGTGAACCAGACCGCCTTCCCCCAGCCGGTCGGCCGCTGCCCGTACTCCGAGCTGAGTGAGTGGATCAGCAGCAGCCCGCGCCCGTGCTCCTGCCACGGGTCGGGGACGCCCGCCGGCGCCACCAGATCCGCAGCGGGTGTCACGACGGCGTCGTGCACCTCGACCTGGCAGCCCCCGGGCAGCAGCTCGATCACCAGCTCGATGGGGGAGTCGCCCGGGGTGTGGCGCACCGCGTTGGCGACGAGTTCCGCCGTGAGGAGTTCCGCGGTGTCCCGGTCCGCCGGGGCCTCGATCTCCGCCAGCGCCGTCCTGACCATCGCGCGGGCCATGGGCACCGCGGCCGCCGAGTGCGGCAGCGTGATGCGCCAGGGCGCGGGAGCGGGCTCGTCGGGCACGGCGGGGGATTCCGTTTCGGTGGCGGTCGTCCTCTCACCCTACGAACGCCACCGGCTCGAACAGGGGGCCGATCCCGGTCGGGACGCATCCTGTGCCGGAACCGCTACGAGGCCATCGCACTGTCACAAATGCGCTATCGCGCTCTCGTGACGGAAGTCATGAATGGGTGATAACTTCGGGAGGCAGGCCGCAGCAGACCGCCCCCGCCGCCCGCCGAAGGAGCACTCGATGAGTCCCTTTACCGGTTCCGCCCCGCCCACCGAGAAGTGGCGCCATCTGCGGATCACCCGGGACGACGGGGTCGCGACGGTGACCCTGGCCCGCCCCGAGAAGCTCAACGCCCTCACCTTCGGCGCCTACGCGGACCTGCGCGACCTGCTCGCCGAGCTCTCCCGGGAGCGGTCCGTGCAGGCCCTGGTCCTCGGCGGCGAGGGGCGCGGCTTCTGCTCCGGCGGCGACGTGGACGAGATCATCGGCGCCACCCTCGCCATGGACACCGCGGAACTGCTGGACTTCAACCGGATGACCGGACAGGTCGTGCGGGCGATCCGGGAGTGCCCGTTCCCCGTCGTCGCCGCCGTGCACGGGGTGGCCGCGGGCGCCGGGGCGGTCCTGGCGCTCGCCGCGGACTTCCGGATCGCGGACCCCTCGGCCCGCTTCTCCTTCCTGTTCACCAAGGTGGGGCTCTCCGGCGGCGACATGGGGGCCGCGTACCTGCTGCCGCGGGTCGTCGGGCTCGGCCACGCGACCCGGCTCCTGATGCTCGGGGAGCCGGTGCGCGCGCCGGAGGCCGAGCGGATCGGCCTGCTGAGCGAGCTGGTCGACGAGGGCCGGGCCGACGAACGCGCCGCCGAGCTGGCCCGCCACCTCGCCGACGGCCCCGCCCTCGCCTACGCGCAGACCAAGGCCCTGCTCACCGCGGAGCTGGACATGCCGCTCGCGGGCGCGGTCGAGATGGACGCGGCGACGCAGGCGCTGCTGATGCACGGGCGCGACTACGCCGAGTTCCACGCGGCCTTCACCGCGAAGCGCCCGCCCGAGTGGCAGGGCCGCTGATGCCCCCGCCGGCCCCCCTCCCCGACCGCGCGGCCCCCGGTCCCGTTCCCGACCCGGCCCGCACGGCCCCCGGTCCCGACCCTGCCGCGGGCACCGACCCGGATCGCGCCGCCACCCGCCCCGCGCCCGGCGGCCCGGGGGAGGGCCCGCCCCTCAAGGTCGCCGTCGTCGGCGGCGGCCCCGGCGGGCTCTACGCGGCCGCCCTCCTCGCCCGGCTCGACCCCCGCCGCGAGATCACCGTCTACGAGCGCAACGCCCCCGACGACACCTTCGGCTTCGGCGTCGTCCTCTCCGACGAGACCCTCGGCGGGATCGAGGAGGCCGACCCCGTCGTCCACCGCGCCCTCCAGGACGAGTTCGTCCGCTGGGACGACATCGACATCGTGCACCGCGGGCACCTCCAGACCTCCGGCGGCCACGGCTTCGCCGCCCTCGGCCGCCGCCGGCTGCTGGAGGTCCTGCACCACCGCTGCCGCTCGCTCGGTGTGGACCTGCGCTTTCGCACCCCCGCCCCGCCCGCCGCCGAACTCGCCGCCACCCACGACCTCGTCATCGCCGCCGACGGCGTCCACAGCGCCACCCGCGAAGCGCACGCCGACGTCTTCCGGCCCCGGATCACCACCCACCGCTGCCGCTACATCTGGCTCGCCGCCGACAAGGCGTTCGCCGCGTTCCGCTTCGAGATCGCCGAGACCGAGCACGGGGTGATGCAGCTCCACGGCTACCCCTACGCGGCCGACGCCTCCACCGTGATCGTCGAGATGCGCGAGGAGGTCTGGCGCGCCGCCGGCTTCGACACCCTGGACGAGAGCGAGTCCGCCGCCCGCTGCGCCAAGATCTTCGACCGGGCGCTCGACGGACACCCGCTGCGCGGCAACTCCTCCGCCTGGACCGCCTTCCGCACCGTCGTCAACGAGCGCTGGTCGCACGGGAACACGGTCCTCCTCGGCGACGCCGCGCACACCGCCCACTTCTCCATCGGCTCCGGCACCAAGCTCGCCGTCGAGGACGCCCTCGCGCTCGCCGCCTGTATCGACGAGCAGCCCGACCTGCCCGCCGCCCTCGCCGCCTACGAGGCCGAGCGCCGCCCGGTCGTGGAGTCCACCCAGCGCGCGGCGGCCGCCAGCCTGCGCTGGTTCGAGGAGATCGCCCGGCACCTCGACCAGCCCCCTCGCCAGTTCGCGTTCAACCTGCTCACCCGCAGCCGCCGCGTCACCCACGGCAATCTGCGCCTGCGGGACGCGGAGTTCACCGAGAAGGTGGAGCGGGAGTTCGGCTGCCCGCCCGGCACTCCGCCCATGTTCACCCCGTTCCGGCTCGCCGGACTGACCCTGCGCAACCGGGTCGTGGTCTCCCCAATGGACATGTACAGCGCCACCGACGGACTGCCGGGCGAGTTCCACCTCGTGCACCTCGGCGCCCGGGCCCTCGGCGGCGCCGGGCTGGTGATGACGGAGATGGTCTGCGTCAGCCCCGAGGGCCGGATCACCCCCGGCTGCACCGGGCTGTGGAACGAGGAGCAGGCGGCCGGCTGGCGCCGGGTCACCGACTTCGTCCACACGCACGCGCCCGGCACCGCGATCGGCGTCCAGCTGGGCCACTCCGGCCGCAAGGGCTCCACCCGGCTGATGTGGGAGGGGATCGACCAGCCCCTCCCCGCCGGCAACTGGCCGCTCCTGGCCGCCTCCCCGCTGCCCTACCGGCCCGGCGTCAACCAGGTCCCGCACGCCCTCGACCGGGCCGGACTCACCTCCGTCCGCGAGGAGTTCACCGCCGCCGCCCGCCGGGCCGCCCGCAGCGGCTTCGACCTCCTCGAACTCCACTGCGCCCACGGCTATCTGCTCTCCGGCTTCCTCTCCCCGCTCACCAACCGCCGCACCGACGCCTACGGCGGCAGCACGGAACGCCGGCTCCGCTTCCCCCTCGAAGTCCTCGACGCGGTACGGGAGGTGTGGCCCGCCGACCGGCCGCTCACCGTCCGGATCTCCGCCACCGACTGGGCGGACGGCGGCACCACCGCCGACGACGCCGTGGCGTACGCCGCCGCCTTCGCCGCGCACGGCGCGGACGCCATCGACGTCTCCACCGGCCAGGTCGTCCCGGACGAACGCCCCGAGTACGGCCGCTCCTACCAGACCCCGTTCGCGGACCGGATCCGCAACGAGACCGGTGTCCCCGTCGTCGCCGTCGGCGCGATCTCCTCCTGGGACGACGTCAACTCCCTCCTCCTGGCCGGCCGCGCCGATCTGTGCGCCCTGGCCCGCCCGCACCTCTACGACCCGCACTGGACCCTGCACGCCGCCGCCGAGCAGGGCTACACGGGCGAGGGCGCCCCCTGGCCCCTGCCGTACCGCGCGGGCAGCCGCACCCCGCCCACCGGCCGGACCGACGCGCCCAAGCCCCGGCTCAGCCTGCGGTAGCCGCCCCCTCGTCGCGGACGAAGGCCGCGCCCGCGTCCCGGAGCCGGGCGTGCAGGGCGGCGAAGACGGCGGCCGAGCGGGCGCCGGGCCAGCCGGCGGGCAGGAGGTCCGGGGCGAGGCCGGGGTCCGCGTAGGGGAGGCGGCGCCAGAGGTCGAGGGCGGTGAGATAGTCCCGGTACGCCTCGCGGGGCGGGGTGTCCGGGCGGGCCTCCCAGGCGCGCAGCACCGGCTCCGCCAGCCCCAGGAACTCCTCGTGCTGCTTGGCCACCGCTGCCAGGTCCCACCAGCGCGCGACCGCCTCCGCCGTGGCCGCGAAGCCCAGATGGGCGCCGCGGAACAGTTCCACGTACGGGGCGAGTCCGAGGCGGACCAGGGTGTGCCGGGTCTCCTCCGCGAGCCGCGCGGGCGCGATCCACACGCCCGGCGCGGCCGCCCCGAAGCCCAGGCGCACCAGGCGGGAGCGCAGCAGATGCCGCTTGGCCCGCTCGGACTCGGGCACCGAGAACACCGCCAGCACCCAGCCCTCGGCCGGGTCGGCGGGCGCGCCCGCGAAGATGCGCCGGTCGCCGTCGTCGAGGAGCTGGCGGGCGTCGGCGGAGAGGGCGTACCCGGCCGCGCCGTCCGCCGTCCGCTCCGGCACCAGCAGCCCGCGCCGCTTCAGCCGGGAGACCGAGGAGCGCACCGAGGGGGCGTCCACGCCGAGGGCGCCCAGCAGCCGGATCAGCTCGGCCACGGCGAACGGCCCCGGCCGCTCGCGCCCGTAGGCGCCGTACAGGGTGACGATCAGGGATCGGGGGGTGTGCAGCTCGGCCACCCGGTCACTCTAGATCCCGCAGCCGGTACCGCTGGAGCTTGCCCGTCGGGGTGCGCGGCAGCGCGTCCAGGAAGACGAACTCCCGGGGGCACTTGAAGGGCGCGAGGCGCTCCTTCACCGCTTCGGTCAGGGCCCGGACCGTCTCCTCGCCGCGCGGCACGCCCTCGCGCAGGACGACGTAGGCGGCGACGACCCGGCCGCGCAGCTCGTCCGGGCGCCCGACGACCGCCGCCTCGGCCACGTCCGGATGGTGCAGCAGCGCGTCCTCGACCTCCGGGCCCGCGATGTTGTACCCGGCCGAGACGATCATGTCGTCGGCGCGGGCGACATAGCGGAACCAGCCGTCGCTCTCGCGGACATAGGTGTCGCCGGTGATGTTCCAGCCGTCGCGGACGTACTCCCGCTGCCGGGGGTCGGCCAGGTACCGGCAGCCGACCGGGCCGCGCACGGCGAGCAGTCCCGGTTCCCCGTCGGGGACCGGCAGGCCCGCGCCGTCGACCACGCGGGCCTGCCAGCCGGGGACGGGGACGCCCGTGGTGCCGGGCCGGGCGTCCGCGTCGGCGGCGGAGACGAAGATGTGCAGGAGTTCCGTCGCGCCGATCCCGTTGATGAGGGCGAGCCCGGTCCGCTCCCGCCAGGCGTGCCAGGTGGCGGCGGGCAGGTTCTCGCCCGCCGAGACGCAGCGGCGCAGGGAGGTCACGTCGTGGCCGTCCAGCTCGTCCAGCATCACCCGGTACGCGGTCGGGGCCGTGAACAGGACGGTGACCCGGTGCTCGGCGATCGCCTCCAGCAGCCGGGCGGGGCCGGCCTGTTCCAGCAGCAGCGCCAAGGCCCCGGCCCGCATCGGGAACAGCACCAGACCGCCGAGCCCGAAGGTGAACCCGAGGGGCGGGCTCCCGGCGAACACGTCGTCCGGCCGGGGCCGCAGCACCCGCGCGGAGAAGGTGTCCGCGACGGCGAGCACATCCCGGTGGAAGTGCACGCACCCCTTGGGCCGGCCGGTCGTCCCGGAGGTGAAGGCGATCAGGGCCACGTCGTCGGCGGCCGTGGCGACGGCCGGGTACGGCTCGGCGGACGCGGTCCGGGCCCGGTTGAGCAGATCGTCCGGGGTCTCGCCGCCCCAGGTGGTGATCCGCAGCCCGGGGACCTCCGCCTTGACCAGCTCGTCCACCGAGCGGATGTCGCAGAGGGCGTGCGCCGGCTCGGCGATCTCGCAGACGGTGGCCAGTTCCCCCGCCCGCTGCTGGGCGAGGACCGTGACGGCGACCGCCCCCGCCTTCAGCACCGCGAGCCAGCAGGCGGCGAGCTGCGGGGTGGTCGGGCCGCGCAGCAGCACCCGGTTGCCCGGCACCACCCCGAGGTCCCGGGTCAGGACGTGCGCGATCCGGTCGACCCGCTCGCGCAGCTCCCCGTACGTCCACGTCTCGCCGTCCCCGGTGCGGAAGACGGGCCGGTCCGGGCCGTGGCGGGCGATCGTGGTGTCGAGGAGTTCGGCCGCGCAGTTCAGACGGGCCGGGTACTGGAGCTCCGGCAGCTCGAAGAGGAGCTCGGGCCACTCGCCGGGCGGCGGGAGGTGGTCGCGCGGAAACGTGTCGAGGTGGGCCGAGGGTGTCAGCTCCATGGTTCGCCCCCTGGCTGTGGTGGGGTCGCGAAACGGCGTTCCGGGATGGTCGTGCTGCGTGCTGCGTGCTGCGTGCTGCGTGCTGCGTGCTGCGTGCTGCGTCGTCCGTGGTGCGTGCTGCGTCGTCCGTGGTGCGCGAGTGCGTCGCCGAACGAGCGTATCGTGATGGTGACGACAGTCAACACTCCGCGATATCGTGACCCGTGCGACGGCCTCCGGCACCCGGGCGCCGCCGCACCGCCGCCACCCGGCCCCGACCGTGGAAGCGAGGGCGCGAATGCCCGCATTCTCACTCGATCCGGTACAGCGCGCCTGGTGCGAGGAGCTGCGCGCCCTCGCCCGCGACCGCCTGGCGCCGCTCGCCGAGCAGGGCGAGCCCGGTCGGGTGAACCGGCCCCTGGTCGCTGCTCTCGGTGAACTCGGCCTGCTGAAGCGCCTCTTCGAGGCCGGTGCCTTCGAGCTGTGCCTGCTGCGCGAGTCCCTCGCCTACGCCTGCACCGAGGCGGAGACCGCCCTCGCCCTCCAGGGGCTCGGCACCTCCCCCGTGGTCCGGGCGGGCACCGACGCCCAGCGGGCGCGCTGGCTGCCCGAGGTGACCGCCGGGCGGGCCGTGGCCGCCTTCGCGCTGAGCGAGCCGGGCGCCGGGTCCGACGCCGGGGCGCTCGCCCTGCGGGCCGACCGGGACGGCGACGGCTGGCGGCTGAGCGGTGAGAAGTGCTGGATCTCCAACGCCCCGGAGGCCGACTTCTACTCCGTCTTCGCCCGCACGTGTGAGGGCGCCGGCCCGCGCGGCATCACCGCCTTCCTGGTCCCCGCCGACCGGCCGGGCCTGACCGGCAGCGCCCTGGAGATGCTGTCCCCCCACCCCATCGGCGCCCTCGCCTTCGACGGCGTCCCCGTCGGCCCCGAGGACGTCCTCGGGGAGCCCGGGCGCGGCTTCGGCGTCGCGATGGACACCCTGAACCTCTTCCGCCCGAGCGTCGGCGCCTTCGCCGTCGGAATGGCCCAGGCCGCCCTGGACGCCACCCTCGCGCACACCGAGCGGCGCACGGCCTTCGGCGGCCCGCTCAAGGACCTCCAGTCGGTCGCCCACACCGCCGCCGAGATGGCCACCCGCACCGAGGCGGCCCGGCTGCTGGTCTACGCGGCGGCCTGCGCGTACGACGAGGGCGACCCCGAGGTGCCCCGGCGCTCCGCGATGGCGAAGCTGCTGGCCACCGAGACCGCCCAGTACGTGGTGGACGCGGCCGTCCAGGCGCACGGGGCCGCCGCCCTGCGCCGCGGGCATCTGCTGGAACACCTCTACCGCGAGGTCCGGGCGCCGCGGATCTACGAGGGTGCCACCGAGGTCCAGCGCACCATCGTCGCCAAGGAGCTGTACGCGGCGCGGGCGGCGGCGACCGCGTCCGCGGCGCGGCCGGAAGCCGAGGAGGCCGTCCGATGAGTCTGCACCGGCACAACCCGGCCGAACTGTCGCCCCCGACCGGCTTCTCGCACGCCGTCACCGCCTCGGGCACGCGGATCGTGTTCCTGGCCGGCCAGACGGCCCTGGACGGGGAGGGCAAGGTCGTCGGCGCGGCCCTGCCGGAGCAGTTCGAGACCGCGCTCACCAATCTGCTCGCCGCCCTCGCCGCCGCCGGGGGCACCGCCCACGACCTCGCCCGGGTCACCGTCTATGCGACCGACGTCGAGGACTACCGCGCCCATGCCGTGGAACTCGGCCGGATCTGGCGGCGGCTGGCGGGCCGGGACTACCCGGCGATGGCTGTGATCGGGGTGGTGCGGCTCTGGGACGAGGAGTGCCTGGTGGAGGTGGACGGCGTCGCCGTCCTGCCGTGAGAACGCCGGCCGGGCCCCGGTCAGGGGCACGAAACCGCCGGTCAGAGGCGTGATCAGGGACGTGTCATGATCGACTGGTGACCCCCGGGGGCGGGGCTTAACGTCGAGAAGTGGACGGGACCGTTCACGCCTCTGGCACGCGGACCGGACCCCGCGCAGGGGCCATCCGGCACCGAGGCACGATGCGTCATGACGACTCCGCAGCAGCCCGTTTCCGCGACGCGCGACTCCGCTCCCGGCAAGGGCGGCGGGCACGGGATGGCCCTTCTGGTCATCGCCTCCTGCCAGCTCATGGTGGTTCTCGACATCACCATCGTGAACATCGCCCTCCCGCACATCCAGACCTCGCTGGACTTCTCCACCACCAGCCTGTCCTGGGTGGTCAACGCCTACACGCTCACCTTCGGCGGGCTGCTGCTGCTCGGCGGCCGGGCCGGTGACATCCTCGGGCGGCGGCGGGTGTTCATCTTCGGCGTGCTGCTCTTCGTCATCGCCTCCCTGCTCGGCGGGCTCGCCCAGAACGGCGGCCAACTCCTCGCCGCGCGCGCCCTCCAGGGCGTCGGCGGGGCGATCGCCTCGCCGACCTCGCTGGCCCTGATCACCACCACCTTCAAGGAGGGGCCGGAGCGGAACCGGGCGTTCGGCGTCTTCGCCGCGGTGTCCGCGGGCGGCGGCGCGATCGGGCTGCTGGCGGGCGGGATGCTCGTCGAATGGCTCGACTGGCGCTGGGTGTTCTTCGTCAACGTACCGATCGGCCTGCTGATCATCCTGGCCACGCCCCGCTACATCAAGGAGTCCGAACGCCACCCGGGCCACTTCGACATCCTGGGCGCCCTCACCTCCACCCTCGGCATGGCCTCCCTGGTGTACGGCTTCATCCGGGCCGGGCAGGACGGCTGGCGGGACCCGCTGACCCTGGCCTCCTTCGGCGTCGCCGTGATCATGCTGGCCGCCTTCATCACCGTCGAACGCCGCTCCCGGCAGCCCATCACCCCGCTGCACATGTTCGCCGACCGCAACCGCGCGGGCACCTACGGCATCATGCTCTGCCTGGCCGCGGCCATGTTCGGGATGTTCTTCTTCCTCACCCTGTTCGTCCAGGACGTGCTGGACTTCAGTCCGCTGCGGGCCGGTCTCGCCTTCCTGCCGGTGAGCGTGATCATCGCGATCGGCGCGGCCACGGCCTCCCAACTGCTGCCGAAGTACGGGCCGAAACCCTTCATGGTCACCGGCGCCCTGCTGGCGGCCGGCGGCCTCGGCTGGCTGACGCTCACCGACGTCGACTCCACCTACGCGGGCAGCATCCTCGGGCCGATGCTGGTCTTCGGCCTCGGCATGGGCCTCCAGTTCGTCTCCCTGACGCTGATGGCCCTCTCCCGGGTGCCCGTGCACGAGTCGGGCGCCGCGTCCGGGCTGCTCAACGCCACCCAGCAGGTCGGCGGGTCACTGGGCCTGTCGATCCTGGTCACCGCCTTCGGCACGGCGAGCGCCAACAAGGGCGAGGACCTGGTCCCGGCCTTCCTCGCCGAGGCCACCCCCGCCCAGCGGCTCGCCTTCGAGCGGACCGGGCAGCTCCCGCCGCCCTGGGCCGACCAGGTCCTCAGCTCGGGCATCTCGGCCGCCTTCGTGGTGGCGGCCTGCTTCGCCGTCGTCGCCGCGCTGGTCGCGCTGCTGGTCATCCAGGTGCGGCCGGACGACCTGGAGCGCCTCAAGGGCGACGCCCCGTCCGCGGCCCCCTGACCGGCCGGCGTTTCCGGGTGCCCCGACGCACGCGCCGGCGTTTCCGGGTGTCCCGACGCACGCGCCGGCGTTTCCGGGTGTCCCGACGCACGCGCCGGCGTTTCCGGGTGTCCCGACGCACGCGCCGCCGTTCCGGGTGTCCCGACGCACGCGCCGCCGTTCCGGGTGTCCCGACGCACGCCGCGGGCCCCCGGAGTGCCCGGGAGCCCGTGGCGTCGTGCGACGGGGTCAGCTCATCGAGGACGGGCCGACGGACGCGGACGGCCTGTCGCGGCCACCCGCCGCCATCATCGCGAGACCGCAGAGCAGCGCCACGGCGCCGACGATCACGTTGTTGACGATGGTGCGGGTCGTGTCGACGGCTCCGGACACGATCCACGGCGAGAGGATCGTGAACGCGCCGATCGCGCACGCGGCCCAGGCCATCGCGTGGGTGCGCTCGTAGGCGGAGGCGAAGCCGCCCATGCAGACGCAGTACGCGATGCCGAGGATCAGGTTGGTCACGGCCAGGGTGGTCAGGCCGCTGAACCCGGCGATCCAGGGGGACGCCGCCAGGTAGACGCCGGTGAGCAGCGCCAGTGCTTCGACGGACTGGGCCCTCGGGTTCGATGTCGCCCGCTCGAAGCGGGACCGCATCTCGGCCACGTCCGGGTGTTGTTCGATGTCGGTACGGGTGGTCATGGTGGGCCGCCTCCTGCCAGCAGCCTTATGTGTCCTTTATCTCCATGGAACGCCTCTCCCGTCGCCGGGTCAATGGGTGAAAGGTGACGATTCATGTGCTTTCGGGTATTGGGGCGGGCGTCTCCCGGACGGCCTCCACCAGCCACATCCGCGCGTCCCCCACCCGCTCCGGATCCGTCAGTTCCGGGACCGGGCGGCCGTGCCGGGCGGCCAGCTCCGACTGCGGGGTGACCGTCGCCGTCCAGCCGTGGCCGGCGAGCCAGCCGCGCGGGTCCTCCAGCGTGGACCGCCACGCGGCGCCCACCTTCCGCAACCTCTCGTGCACGGCCCGCAGTTGCGGCAGCTCGGTGTAGGCGTGGTTGACGTGCTCGATCGCCAGCCGGCTCCCCGGCGCGGACAGCGATCCGATGCGCCGGGCCAGGCGGTCGTTGTCGGCGGGCTCCAGGTACATCATGAGGCCCTCGACCAGCCAGGCCGTCGGCACCGAGGCATCGAAGCCGGCGGCCAGCAGGTCCGCGGTCCACTCCTCGCGCAGGTCGGCGTGGACCGCCGTCCGCTCGCAGGAGGGCTCGGCGCCCCGCACTCCGAGCACCGCCTCCTTGAACGCCATCAGACCGGGCAGGTCGATCTCGAAGACCCGGAAGCCGTCCGGCCACTCCAGCCGGAACGCCCGGGTGTCCAGGCCCGCCGCGACGAGCACCGCCTGGCGGCAGCCCGCCTGCGCCGCGGCCCGGAACCAGTCGTCGAAGTAGCGGGTCCGCAGGACGAAGTGGCCCTGGTTCAGCCGGCCCGCCTCGGCGACCTGGATCCAGCCGACGGCGTCCACGAACGACTGCGCGTACGGGTCGGCGAACAGCCGGTCCGGCCGGGCGTCCTCGGTCGCGCGGGCCTGGGCGACGATCACGGCCGTGCGGCTGACCCCGCTGGTGGGTCGGGTGTCGGTGGTCATCGGTGGCTGTCCTCCTGGTGCCCGGTGCCGGTGGGGGGCGCACCGAAGTCGGTGTCCATGGTCAGTCGGTAGGTCTTGCGGTAGACCAGCCGGTCGAAGGCCACCCGCATGAACGCGTCACGCAGTAGGCAGACGGCCGGGTTGTGCCGGCTGCTGAGCACGCCGTTCGTCCGCGAACGCCGGGCCACCCGGGCGGTGCGGGCGATCCGGCGGCGCTCATAGGCGGCGAGCGCCGCGGCGGGACCCGAGCCGGTGCCGGCGGCGGTCGCGAGGCACTCGGCGAGCACCACCGAGCCCTCGATCGCCTGGTTGGCGCCCTGGCCCAGGTTGAACGTCATCGGCTGGGCCGCGTCCCCGACCAGGGTCACCCGGTCGGTGCTCCACCTCGGCACCGGGTCGCGGTCGTAGATGCCGACCGGCAGGACGTCCGCCTCCGGGCCGGCCGCGATCAGGGCGGGCACGGGGTCGGGCCAGTCGCCGAACTCCCGCAGCAGCGCCGCGCGCAGCCCGGTCCCGAGCGGGGACGCGGCACTGCCGATCCGCCGCCCGGTCCGGTCGTCGAGCACCGCGTCCCAGTACACGGACCCGTCGCCGAGCCGGTAGTACACGAACCAGGTGCCCTCGCCGAAGGTGTTGACGAAGACGCCCTCCGGGATCGCGTCCAGGACCCCGCCCGGGACCCCGCCCGGGACGCCCTCCGCGCCCGGGGAGACGATTCCCTGACAGGCCGTCATGCCCGCGTACCGGGGCGGAGGTTCGCTCGGCATCAGGACCCGGCGGACGGTCGAGCGCAGCCCGTCCGCCCCGACCAGGACCCCGCCCCGGACCTCGCGTCCGTCGTCCAGGCGCACCGTCACCCCGTCGGCGTCCTCGGTGAAGCCCGCGCACCGGGCGCCGAGCACCAGGTCGTCGCCGACCAGCTCGCGGAGCATGCCGTGCAGCGCGGGCCGGGAGACCGTGTACGCCGGGGCGCCGTACCGCCGCGCCCCGTCCGCCACCGACCAGTCCGCGAGGGAGCCGGTGCGGCGGGACCGGAACCGGTAGCGCAGCAACTCCGCCCCGACCGCGTCCAGTTCCTCCTCCAGGCCGATCGCGCGGAGCGCGAGGACGGCGTTGTGCCAGACGACCAGTCCGTTGCCGGCCGAGGCCGCGTCGGGGGCGGGGGCGCGTTCGTACGCCGTGGCGCCGATCCCGGCGGCCCGCAGGGCCAGCACGGTGGTCAGCCCGGCGATCCCGCCGCCCATGACGATGACCTCGTTCCGGTCGTCGGCCATCGCGATCTCCTCCGGTGGGTGTGGACGGTGCGGGGGTGGGGTGGTCTCTGCGTGGTGCCGTGCGGCGCGGCAGAGGGTGGTGCCGGGTGCGGGGGGATACCGCGCCGCACCGACCGGAACGCTAGGCGGGGCACCGCCCCGGCGTCTTCCGGCGCGGGGACGAACCCGGCCCCCACCCGCGGGGGGAAGCGCCGTTGTCCGCGCGGGGGAGACGGCCGGCCGGCGGGAGGAGGACCCCCGGCGGCGGGGGGAGGGTCTCCCCCCGCGTGAGGAGACCCGATCTCGCCCGGCGGCCGGAAGACCCGAGCGGGGCTCCACCGGCACTCTGGCCGGGGCCGGTGCTCGCCGGCCGGTCCGCCGCAGGGCCGGCCCCCGATCCCCCGGACCCCTCACGCCCAGACCCAGCCCCAGACAAGCCAAGTCAGACAAGCCAAGCCAGACAAGCCCAGCCCCAGAGAAAGGGCTCCCATGGAGCGTTACGCGATCAGCTTCCAGGTCAAGCCGGGAACCGAGGCGGTGGTCCGGGACCTGCTGGCCAACTACACCCCGCCCGAGAGGGTCACCCCCGACGGCGCCCGTCTGCTCGGCACCTCCATCTTCATGAAGGACGGCCTGGTCGTCCGCATGATGGAGATCGACGGCAGCCTGCCCCGGGTGATGGCCCACCTGGCGCGGCAGCCCGCGATCCAGGAACTGGAGCGCAAGCTCGACGAGTTCCTCGTCGAACCGCGGGACCTCTCCTCGCCCGCCGGGGCCCGCGCCTTCTTCCAGAAGGCGATGATGGAGCACGTCACCACACGGGTGGCGGTCTTCGAGGAGCAGGACGCGTGAGCGCGCCCCGCACCCCGCTCGCGCCCGACGCCCCGCTCGCCCCCCGCACCCTGCTCGTCACCGGCGCCACCGGCAGGCTCGGCGAGGCGACCGTACGGGCCCTCGCCGAGCGCGGCGACCGGCTGCTGCTCACCGGCCGCAACACCACCCGCCTCGCCGAACTGGCCCGCACCGCCGCCGCCTCGGGCGGACCGGGCGAGGTCGGCGTCCTGGCGGCCGACACCACCCGGCCCGGCGACGCCCAGCGCGCCGCGGCCGAGGCGGTGGCCCGCTACGGCTCCCTGCACGGACTGGTGCACCTGGTCGGCGGCTTCGCGGTCGGCCCGCTGATGCTCACCGAGGTCGCGGGCTACGAGGAACTGCTGCGCGCCAACCTCCTCTCCGCGGTGGTCGCCACCCAGGCGGTGCTGCCGCATCTGACGGAGGGCGGCCGGCTCGTCTACTTCGGCACCCCGCTGGCGGACGAGCCGCTGGCCGGGATGTCGGCGTACGCGGCGAGCAAGGCGGCCCTGGTCACCTGGATGCGGGCGGTCTCCCACGAGGTGAAGGGCCGGGGCATCCACGCCAACGCGATCTCGCTGACGCTGGTGGAGACCCCGGAGCTGCGCAAGGAGCTGCCGCACGTCGACCCCTCCCTCACCGTCGAGGCCGAACTGGTCGCGCGCGCCGTGCGCTTCCTCACCGGGCCGGAGTCGGACGGCATGTACGGCAGCGTCGTGCCGGTCGTCGGACGGTTCGGCTTCACCTCGGCCCTGGCGGGCGGACCGCCCCCGGGCGCCGGGGGACCGCCGCCCGGAGCGGGCGGGCGGGCCCGGTGAGCGCGGCCACCGGGCACGGGGGCGCGCCGGCCGCCGGCGCCGCCCGCGTCGTGTTCCTGATCCGCGTCCCCGCCGACCGGCAGCGGGACTTCCTCGACGCCTACGAGGAGATCCGCTTCCAGGTCGCCCGGGGAGTCCCCGGCCACCTCCGGGACCAGGTCTGCCGCTCCGCGACCGACCCCGAGCAGTGGCTCATCACCAGCGAGTGGCGCGACCTCGCCGACTTCGAGACCTGGGAGAGATCCCCGGAGCACCGGGACCTGGTGAAGCCCATGCGCGACTGCTTCACCGAGGCCCGCTCGCTCCGCTTCCGCATCCACACCACCACAGACGGGGGAACAGCCATGTCACCGACCGGCTCCACGACCGAGGGACTCGCACCGACCGGCGCCACGACCGGCGGACCCGTACGCGGCGAACTCACCGGGATGCTCACGGCGGTGGGCCTCGACCCCGAGCTGGGCGAGGCGGTGTACGCGACGACCTTCGAGGCCCTGGGCCTCGACTCGCTCGCCCGCGTCGAGCTGGCCAGCCGCATCAAGAGCCGCTACGGCATCGACATCGAGGAGGAGATCACCGCCGGCAGCACCCCCGCCGAGGTCGAGGGTCTCATCGGCACCCATCTGTCCGCCACGGTCTGAGAACGAGGGTCCCACCATGATCGGCCACACCGACAACGTCATCGACATCGACGCCCCGCTCGGCTTCGTCTGGGAACGGACGAACGACCTCCGCGGCTGGCCCGAACTGTTCTCCGAGTACGCGAAGATCGACATCCTGGAGGAGACGGCCGGCTCGGCCGTCTTCCGGCTCACCATGCACCCGGACGAGCAGGGCCGGGTGTGGTCCTGGGTCTCCGAACGGCACTGGGACCGGGACTCCCGCGTGGTCCGCGCCAGGCGGGTGGAGACCGGCCCGTTCGAGTTCATGAACATCACCTGGACCTACGAGGCCCTCGGCCGGGACGCCACCCGGATGCGCTGGATACAGGACTTCCACATGAAGCCGGACGCGCCCCTGGACACCGCGGCCATGACCGACCGCGTCAACCGCAACAGCGCGGTGCAGATGAAGCTGGTCAAGCAGCGGGTGGAGCGCGGCCGGCAGGTGGTGGTCGCGATGGACGAGGTGCCGTCGAACACCCGGCGCGGCGGCGATCTGCGCACCTTGCTCGCCCCGCCGAACGCGGGGACCTCCGCCGGGTTCTGCGGGGCGGTCCGGCTGGAGCCGGGGGAGGGCGTCTCGGAGCACTACCACCCCTACTCCGAGGAGTACCTGTTCGTCGCCCGGGGCCGGCTCCGGGTGGACCTGGACGGTGAACCGGTCGCGGTCGGTGCGGAGCAGGCGCTGCACATTCCGCGGAACGTCCGCCACCGCCTGACGAACACGGGCTCCGAACAGGCCCTCGTCGTCTTCCAGATCGGGCCCCTGGCCCCGGAACCCCACCTGGGTCATGTCGACACGGAGCCGTACCCGGGCGAAACGGTCCTGCCGGACCGGCCGGTGGGGAAGGCCCCGGGCCCGGCCGGCGCGTCCGCCACCGCCACCGCGGCCGCACCCGGCGGTCCGGCCGGGCACGCGTCCGGCGGCGGCGCCGAGCCCGGTCCGGTCGGCCGGAGCTCCCCCGCCGAGCCCGTGCCCGGCGCGCACACCGTGCCCGCCGTCCCGTTGCCCGCCGCGATCACGGACGGGCCGGCCGGCTGGACGGCGGTGGGGCGGTGAGCGGCGCCCGCGCACCCCGCCGGGCCGTGGTGACCGGCATCGGCGTCATCGCGCCCGGCGGGTCCGGCCGGGAGGAGTTCTGGGCGCGGATCACCGGCGGCAAGTCCGCCATCCGCACCGTCACCTGCTTCGACCCGGCCCCGTTCCGCTCCCGGATCGCCGCCGAGTGCGACTTCGTCCCCGGGGAGCACGGCCTGACGCCCCGCGAGATCCGGCGCACCGACCGCTTCGCGCAGTTCGCGCTCGCCGCCGCCGCGGAGGCCGTCGAGGACTCCGGCCTGGAACCCGCCGCCGACCCGGACCGGGTGGGTGTGACCCTCGGCTCCGCCGTCGGCGCCTCGATCACCCTGGAGGACGAGTACGTGGTCGCCAGCGACCACGGCCGCGAGTGGGAGGTCGACCCGCGGCACTCGATGCCTTTCCTCTACCAGGCGCTGGTCCCCTCCAGCGCCGCCGCCGAACTCGCCGTGCGGTTCGGCGCGCACGGCCCGGCCGCCGTCGTCTCCACCGGCTGCACCTCCGGGATCGACGCCATCGGCCACGCCCTGCGGCTGATCGAGGACGACGAGGCCGATGTGATGATCGCGGGGGCGTCCGACGCCCCGATCACGCCCATCACCGTGGCCTGCTTCGACGCGATCCGGGCCACCAGCCCGCTCAACGACTCGCCCGAGCTGGCCTCCCGCCCCTTCGACGCCGACCGGAAGGGGTTCGTCCTCGGCGAGGGCTGCGCGGTCCTGGTCGTGGAGGAGCTGGGGCACGCCCTGGCCCGCGGGGCCCGGATCTACTGCGAGATCGCGGGCTACGCGGCCCGGGCGAACGGCTTCCACATGACCGGGCTGCGCCCCGACGGCCGGGAACTCGGCGAGGCGGTCAGGGACGTGATGGCCCAGGCCCGGCTGAACCCCGAGGACCTCGGGTACATCAGCGCGCACGGCTCGGGCACCAAGCAGAACGACCGCCATGAGACCGCCGCGTACAAGTACGCCCTCGGCGACGCCGTGCGCCGGGTGCCGATCAGCTCGATCAAGTCGGTGATCGGCCACTCGCTCGGGGCGATCGGCTCCATCGAGATGGCGGCCTGCGCGCTCGCCATCGACCGGGGCGTGGTGCCGCCGACGGCGAACCTGGAGACCCCCGACCCGGAGTGCGACCTCGACTACACCCCGCTGACCGCGCGTGAGGTGCGGGTCGACCACGCGCTCTCCGTGGGCAGCGGGTTCGGCGGCTTCCAGTCCGCGATGGTGTTCTCCCGGCCGGCGGAGGACGGCCGGGCCCGGGGCCGCGGCGGCACGGAGGGCAGAGCGGCATGAGCACACCACGACGCAGCGTCGTCACCGGCATCGGCGTGGTCGCGCCCACCGGCACCGGCGTCCGCGAGCACTGGGAACGCACCCTGGAACGGGTCTGCCGGATCGGCCCCGTCGAGGACTTCGACACCTCGCGCTCCGCCGCCCGGCTCGCCGGACAGGTGACCGGCTTCGACGAGAAGGAGCACGTCGACAGCAAACTGCGGGTGCAGACGGACCGCTGGACCTGGATGGCCCTGGCCGCCGGCCGGCTCGCCCTGGACGACGCGGACCTGGACCCGGGCAGCCACGACCCCTTCGACCTGTCGGTGGTGACGTCCAGTTCCTCGGGCGGCAACGCCTTCGGCCAGCGGGAGATCCACCACCTCTGGAAGGAGGGCCCGCACGCGGTCACCGCCTACCAGTCGATCGGCTGGTTCTACGCGGCGAGCAGCGGCCAGCTCTCCATCCGCGAACAGCTCAAGGGCGCCTGCGGGGTGCTGGTCGCCGACGGCGCGGGCGGTCTCGACGCCCTCGCCCAGGCCCGCCGGCTGATCGCCCGCGGCACCGGCGCCGTCGTCGTCGGCGGCACCGAGGCGCCGCTGTCGCCGTACGCGATGGCCTGCCACGCGGGGCAGCACGGGATCACCGCCGAGGCGGACCCGGCCCGCGCCTATCGGCCGTTCGCGCCGGACAGCCCGGGGCATGTGCCGGGCGAGGGCGGGGCGCTGCTGGTCGTCGAGGACGCCGACTGGGCCGCCCGCCGGGACGCGCCCCCGCCGTACGCGGAGGTGCTGGGCACCGCGTCGACCCACGACGCCCACCACCCGGCCGAGCCCGCCCCCGACCACCGCCGGCTCGCCCGCGCGATCGGCCTGGCCGTCGAACGGGCCGGTCTGACGCCCGACCGGGTCGACGTGGTCTTCGCCGACGCCTCGGGCGACCGCGAGCTGGACCGGCGTGAGACGGACGCCCTGGTGGAGGTCTTCGGCCGCCGCGCGGTGCCCGTCGCGGTGCCCAAGACGGCCACCGGGCGCCTGAACTCGGGCGGCGCGGCGCTCGACCTCTCCTGGGCGGCGCTCGCCCTCGCCCACGACACCGTCCCGCCGTCGGTGAACCTGACCGCCCGGCCGGACGACGACCTGGACGTGGTGACCGAGGCCCGGGAGGGCGCCGGACTGCGCACCGCCCTGGTCGTCGCCAGGGGCACCGGCGGCTTCAACTCGGCGGCGGTGCTGGCCGTTCCGGAGAGCGGCCGCCGCCGGCTCTGATCGACGGTCACCGGAACGCCGGCCACGGGCCGGGAGACGCCACCGCGTCTCCCGGCCCGTCCGCGTGCCCGGGGCGACCCGTCAGGACACCACGTCCTTGCGGGCGAAGCCCCGGAACGCCAGGGCGGTGAGCACCACCGCGTACGACCCGGACACGACCAGCCCCTCGACCATCCCGGACCACTCGATCCGGGGTTGCAGGGCGTCCGTCCAGGCGTACTGGCGGTGCGTCGGCAGCAGGGCGCGGGCCTGGCCCAGGGCCGTGACCGCGTCCAGGATGGTGGAGACGATCGTCAGGCCGACGGCGCCGCCCACCGCGCCGAGCGGCGCGTCCGTCACCGTCGACAGCCAGAACCCGAGAGCGCCGACCACCAGCAGGCTGCCGTACACATAGCCCGTGACCACCGCCATCCGCCACAGGACCTCGGAGGCGGGCAGCGCCCCGCCGTCCGGGAGACGGACCTCGCCCCAGCCGTAGGCGGCCGTCCCGGCGGCCAGCGCCACGGCCGCGAACAGCACCACCGCGAGCGCGCCGAGGCCGAGGGCCACGGCGAGTTTGCGCAGCAGCAGCCGTGCCCGGGGCACCGGGGCGGCCAGCAGATACCGCAGGGTCGACCAGCCGGCCTCCGAGGCGACCGTGTCCCCGCAGTACAGGGCGACGACCACGGGCAGCAGGAAGCCGGTCGCCGCGAACAGCACGAAGGCGGCGAAGTTGGGCCCGGACCCGGTGGCCAGCGGGACCAGGCCGGGGCTGCCGCCGTCGTCGTCGGCGGGCGCCCCGCCGATCGCGAACGCGGCGAGCAGCACCAGCGGGAGGGCGGCCACGAGGCCCAGCGAGACGAGGGTGCGCCGCCGCCGCAGCTGGCGGACGGCCTCCACCCGCAGCGGCAGGGTCCGGCCGGGGCGGTACCCCACGGCCCGCCCGGCCGCTTCCCGGCCCACCGCCGTCCCGGGGCGGTCCGTCGCGGGTCCGGTCGCTGTGGGGCCGTCCGTCGCCGGTCCGGCCGCCGCGCCTTCCGCCGGCCCGGGGCCCGTCGCGGGTCCGGTCGTCGTCGGGCCGCCCGCCGTGGCCTCGGCTGCCGTGGTTCCCGGTTCGGCGGCTCCGGGGGCCGTGGGTCCGGTCATCGTGCTCCTCCGATCAGCGCCAGGAAGGCGTCCTCCAGGCGGCCGTACGGTCCCGCGCCGGCCACCGCCACGTCCCGCCGCACCAGTTCGGCCAGCAGCTCCGGCGCGGCCATGCCGTCGAGCCGCACCAGCAGGCCCTCGCCCGTGGCCCGCGCGTCGCCGACGCCGGGCAGCGCCGCGACGGCGGCGGCGAGTTCCGCGTCCGCCGGCGCGGCAGTGGCGACCAGCAGCCGGTCACCGCCGGTGATCTCCGCGACGGGGCCGGCCGCGATCAGCTCCCCGCGGTTCATGACCACCAGATGGGTGCAGCACTGCTCCACCTCCGCCAGCAGGTGGCTGGAGACGACCACACTGCGTCCGCCCGCCGCGTACCGCGTCAGCACGGCCCGCATCTCCCGTATCTGCGCCGGGTCCAGGCCGTTGGTCGGCTCGTCGAGGACCAGCAGGTCGGGCAGGCCCAGCATGGCCTGGGCGACGGCGAGGCGCTGGCGCATGCCCTGCGAGTAGGTGCGCACCGCGCGGTCCAGCGCCGGGCCGAGACCGGCGACGGCCAGCGCCTCCGCCGTGTGCGCGTCGGCGGCCGGACGCCCGGTGGCCCGCCAGTACAGATCGAGGTTCTGGCGACCGGTCAGATGCGGGAGGAAGCCCGCGCCCTCCACGAACGAGCCCAGCCGGGAGAGCACCGGGGCGCCCGGCCGCACCGGGTGCCCGTAGATCCGCAGTTCACCGGCGTCGGGGCGGATCAGGCCCATCAGCATCCGCAGGGTGGTCGTCTTGCCCGCGCCGTTCGGGCCGAGGAGGCCGACCACCTGGCCGCGCCCGACGGTGAACGACAGGTCCCGCACGGCGTACCCGCCGCCCGCGCCCTTTCCGCCGGTGCCGCGGTAGCGCTTCGTCAGCCCGCTGATCGTGAGCAGCACCTCCGCGAGCGCCGGGTCCGGGGCGGGCGTGCGGCCGGGGCGGCGGCTGAGCAGCAGCGCCGCGGCCACCCCCAGCGCCGCCACCGGCAGCGGCACGATCCACCACGGCAGCGTGCCCGCCGCCCCCGCCCGCAGCTCCGGCACCACCGGCACGGCGAGCTCGCCCGCCCGGAGCCGGAAGACGGCCGGCTCCGCGGGCGTGGCGAAGCCCAGGTCGGTGGCGGAGACGACGACCCGCAGCCGGTGGCCCGCCTCGAAGCGGTGGTCCAGGGCCGGCAGGGCGACCCGCGCCGTCCCGCCCGCCGCCACCCGGACCGGCGCGGTGATCCGGCGCGGCAGGCTCTGCCCGCCGTCCGGCGCCACGTCGTACAGCGTGGCGAAGAGCACCGCCTCGCCCTCCGCGCGGACGGTGAGGTCCACGGACGGCGCCCCGGTCATCTGGAGCGGGGCGTCCAGCGGCGGTCCGGTGAATACGGCGCTGTGCACCGGGGCGCCGAGCGCCGGGCCCTGGCCGAGCGCGCCGGGAAACCGGCTCAGCGCGCCGAGACCGGGCACGGCGGTGACGGCCGGCGGGGTGCCGCCCGCCGGCCGGGCCAGGGTCCGCTCCCCGCCGTCGAGTGCCAGGGTCCGCCGCTCGGTCCCGCCGAGGCCCGGGTAGCGGTCCCCGGTCACCTCGCGCAGCACGGCCGTGCCGTCCTGCGCGTCGGTGCCGGCGGCCCGGCTGATCCGGAAGGCGGGCCCGCCGCCGCTGCCGTCGCCCCGGAGATGGGCGTCGAACCAGGCGGCGGTGCGCGCGTCGGTGCGGGCTCCCTCGCCGCCCTCGTCCCCGCTGTCGTGGCCGCCGGAGACCCAGTCCACGGCCACGGGCGCGCCGCCCCGGGCGAGCGCGCGGGCCATGGCGTCCGACTGGTCGAGCGGGAAGAGGGAGTCCGTCTGTCCCTGGACGAGGAGGGCGGGGACGGAGATCCGCTCCGCGTACGCGGCCGGGCTGCGGGTGCGCAGCAGGTCCCGGGTGCGCGCGTCGGCCCGGCCGGAGACGGCGGAGCGCTGGAAGGCGGCGCAGACCTCCGGGGTGAACCGGCCGCACTGGGGGTCGCGCGGGTCGGTCAGCCCCTGGCCGAAGAAGACCCCGGCCCACAGGCGTTTGAAGACGCCCTGCGGGAACAGCGCCTCGTTGAGGTCCCAGTAGCCGACCCGGGGCACGATCGCGTCGATCCGGTCGTCCGCGGCGGCGGCGAGCAGGGTCAGCGCCCCGCCGTAGGAGGCGCCGGTCATCCCGGCGACCGGGTCGCCCGTGCCGTCGAGCCGGACCTCGGGCCGGACGGCGAGCCAGTCCAACAGCCGCGAGACATCGGCCACTTCGGCGTCCGGCGCGTTCAGCCCGATGCGCCCGCCGGACGCGCCGAAGCCGCGTGCGGACCAGGTCAGCACGGTGTACCCGGCGCGGGCGAGGTGTTCGGCGCGGCCGCTCTCGCCGTCCTTGGAGCCGCCGAAGCCGTGGGCGAGCAGGACGGCGGGGCGTCTTCCGCCGCCCGGCAGGACATGGAGGGAGGCGTCCAGGACGGCCCCGCCCGCGCCGGTGATCCGGTGGTCGGACCGGTGGACGGCGGGCGGGTCGTCGGCCGCGAGGGTCCAGGTCAGGGCCGCGGCGAGGAGCGCGAGGGCCACGGCGCCCGCCACCGCCCGCGATCTGCGTATCCGGCGTGACTTCATGGTGTTTTTCCCTCTGTCGAGGCGGTGTTCGGGCACAGCGTTCGACACAGCGCGGACCGGGCTCCGGCCCTCCGCGGGCCGGTCGCCGGTCGCCGGTCGTGTGGGGTCAGTGGCCGGTCGTGCTCAGTGGTCGGATGTCAGTGGTCGGTGGCGGCCGCCGCCGGATGACCGTCGTCGCTCATCGGCAGCAGGACCCGGAAGGTCGCGCCCTTCCCCGATCCGGGGTCCACCTCGGCCTCGCCCCCGTGGGCCTTCGCGACCGCCGCGACGATCGCGAGGCCGAGACCGGAGCCCTCCTCACGGCGTCCGCCGGGGAGTTCGGTGGCGCGGGTGCGGGAGGGGTCGGCCCGGTAGAAGCGTTCGAAGACGTGCCGTGCCTGTGCGGTGTCCAGCCCGGGACCTCGGTCCGCCACGTCGACGAACGCCCGGGCGCCGGCCCCGTCGCCGGTCCGGCCGACCCGCACCTGCGCCTCGGTCCCCTCCGGGGTGTGGTGCCGGACGTTGGCCAGCAGATTGACCAGCACCTGCCGCAGCCGGTCGGCGTCCCCGGGGACCACGACCGGGGCGCCGGGAGCCGTCTCCAGGAAGAGCGGGCGGTCCGGCGCGAGCACCCGCGCGTCGTCGACCGCCTCCGCCGCCAGCGCGCCCAGGTCGACCGGTTCCCGGGCCAGCGGCAGTCCCTGGTCGAGCTTGGCCAGCAGCAGCAACTCCTCGACCAGCAGGCCCATCCGGCGTGCCTCGGACTCGATACGGGCCATCGCCCGGGCCAGGTCGTCGGGCCGCTGCGACGCCCCCCGGCGGAACAGCTCCGCGTAGCCGCGGATCGTCGCGACCGGGGTGCGCAGCTCGTGCGAGGCGTCGGCCACGAAGCGGCGCAGCCGGTCCTCGGTGCGCCGCCGTTCGGCGAAGGCCGACTCGATCTGGCCGAGCATCGCGTTGAGTGCCCGGCCGAGGCGCCCCACCTCGGTCCGCGGCCCGGCCTCCGGCACCCGGCGCGCCAGGTCCCCGTCGCCGATGGCGGCCGCCGTGACCGCGATCGACTCCAGCGGGCGTAGCCCGCGCCGTACCGCACGCCAGGACAGCAGGGTGACGGCGAGCAGGGCGGCGACGGCCGAGGTGGCGGCCACCACGGCGGTCCGGGAGACCAGTTCGTCCGCGCCGGCGGTCTTCATCCCGACCAGCAGCATGCCGTCGGGCAGCCGGGAGACGTGCAGCAGCCAGTCCGGTCCGCCGTCGGCCCCGGCCACCCGGTGGAAGGTGCCGCCGGACGGGTCGGCCCCGGTCGCCCGGTCCGGCCAGAGCCCGGACGGCAGGGTGCGGGGGAGGTCGGGCCGTGCGCCGAAGCCGGTGGTCTGCCGGATCTCGCCGTCGGCCGTGCGGAGCTGGAAGAAGGAGGGGATGTCGCCCTGCCGCGCCGACGCGTGCCAGACGGCCGCGAGGGGGCCGCCGTCGTCCACCGGTATGGCGAGCGCCGCACCCGGCGGCCCGGTGCTCCCCGTCCCGGCGTCCCCGGCGTCACCGGCCTCCCTGGCGTCACCGGCCTCCCCGGTCGGCGCCGTCCCGGCCGACGCCCCCGCCCCGCCGCGTTCCCGATCACGGGCCAGGTCCTCGTGGAGCTGTGTCGCCACCGCCGCCAGCAGCTCGTCGCTCTGGTCGCTGCGCCAGTCCTGGAGCGCGCCGAAGGTCGCGCCCACGGAGATCACCATGCCGAGGGTGAGCAGCCCCGACAGGACCAGCACCAGCCGGGTGCGCAGGGTCATCGCCGGTCCGCCGCACCGCCGGACTCCGTCTCCTGCACCCGGACGACGTAGCCGATCCGGGGCACCGTCTGGATCAGCGCCGGCTCGAAGGCGTCGATCTTGCGGCGGAGATAGGAGATATACGTCTGCACCACCGCGTCGCTGCCGCCGAAGTCGTACTCCCACACATAGTCCAGGATCTGACGCTTCGACAGCACCCGGCCCGCGTGCGAGACCAGGAAACGCAGCAGCTTGAACTCGGTGGGCGTGAGGTCCACCGGCACACCGTGGCGGCGCACCTCGTGCGCCTCGTCGTCGATCTCCAGGTCCGCGAAGGTCAGCCGGGTGCGCTCCTCCGGACGCGCGGTGCGCCGCAGCACCGCCCGGATACGGGCGATCAGCTCCTCCAGACTGAAGGGCTTGGTGACGTAGTCGTCGCCGCCGACCGTCAGACCGGCGATCTTGTCCTCGGTGGAGTCCCGGGCGGTCAGGAAGACCACCGGCGCCTCGCAGCCCGCGTGCCGCAGTCTTCGGGTGGCGTCGATCCCGGAGCCGTCCGGCAGCATCACATCCATCACGATCAGATGCGGACGGAACGCCTCCACCTGGGCGGTGGCGGCACTCCCGGTACCGGCCACCGCCGTCTCGAACCCCTCGTAGCGCAGGGCGGTGGCGACGAGGTCGGCGAGATAGTTCTCGTCGTCGACGACCAGGACACGCAGCGTCGTAGAAGTCACCCGCCCAGTGTCACCCGATTTCCGCTGGTGCGAAGGGCCGCCGGGCGATCCACAGAGTTCTCTCAGAACGTTCTCCGGGCGGTCGAAGAACGCTCTGGTGCCCTGGAAGCATGAACCGACTCTGCGACTTCGTCCTCGGACGCAAGCGACTCGTCAGGATGTTCGTCCTCGTGCTGCTGCTCGCCGGCGGCGGCGCCATCGGGCTGCTGATCCCGAACATGGACGAGCGCAACGCCTACCCCGGCCTGCCCGGCTACGAGGCGAACCAGAAGATCATGAGCGTCTACGGCAACGGCGGCTACGAGCGGCCCTTCGTGCCCGTGGTCACCCTCCCCGAGGGGCAGCGGGCCGACAGCCCGGAGACGGAGGCGGCCCTCGGCCGGGCCTTCGACGCCGCGGCCACCGCGACCGACGCCCGGGGCGCCTCCTACGCGAACACCGGCGACAAGGCGTTCCTCGGCGACGACGGCCGGACCACCTACGGGCTGGTCTTCGGCGGGCCCGTGGAGCAGGGCGGCCTGCCCGGCAGCGCGCTCGGCGAGGCCCCGCCGCTCGGCCCGGTGATCGCGGACGCCATGCGGGACGAACTCCCGGCCGGCTCCGAGGTCCGGGTGACCGGCCTGGACACCCTCGCGCAGGGCTCCGACGCGGGCGGCCTCAATGTGCCGGTGAAGCTGGTCGTCACGGTCGGCGCGGCGATCGTGGTCCTGCTGTACGTGTTCCGCTCGGCGCTGGCCTTCGTGCCG
Source organism: Streptomyces sp. NPDC005805 (assembly GCF_040630445.1). Taxonomy (NCBI): domain Bacteria; kingdom Bacillati; phylum Actinomycetota; class Actinomycetes; order Kitasatosporales; family Streptomycetaceae; genus Streptomyces; species Streptomyces sp. NPDC005805. The sequence continues at coordinate 128,393 of NZ_JBEXXN010000002.1, read as the reverse complement.
CTGCTCACCGCCCTGGTGGCGGTGCCCGTCTCCTTCCTCGGCCTGCTGGCGGCCAGCCCGTTCATCGCCGTGCACGAGACCACCGTGATCATGCTGCCGCTGCTGGGCGTCGGCATCGCGATCGACTACGCCCTCATCCTGGTCACCCGATGGCGTGAGGAGGAGGCGAAGGGCCACCACGGCGACGAGGCGGTCCGCCGCGCGATGGCCACCTCCGGGCACGCGATCGTGTTCTCCGCCGGGGCCGTCGCCATCGGCCTGGTGACCATGGTCCTGCTGCCGATTCCGCTGCTCCGCAGCCTCGGTGTGGGCGGCATGATGGTCACCGCCGCGAGCGCCCTGGTCTCCCTGACCCTGCTGCCGCTGCTGCTCAGCCGCTCCGGCCGGCGCCTCGCCCGCCGCCGGGAGGCCGGCGCGGACATCTCGCGCGGGCTGGCGAAGGAGGCGTCGGCGGGCCGCTTCTGGACGGCCGTCGCCCAGCGGGTGGTCAGGCTGCGGTGGCTGGTCGCCGCCGTCACCGGCGCGGCCCTGGTCGGTCTCTCGGTGGTCGCTCTCGGGCTGAACCTCTCGGTGCCGACCACGGACCGGCTCGCCGACTCCGGTCCCGGCCGCGCCGGGGTGGAGCGGCTGACGGACAGCGGTGTCCCCTCCGGCACCCTCACCTCCTTCGACGTCTACGTCCCCGAGGGCACCGACCCGGCCGGTGTCGCCGACACCCTGCGCGCCACCGAGGGCGTCCACGCGGTCGCCGCCCCCGACGACCCCGAGTGGCGCCGGGACGGCTCCGCCGTCGTCACCGTCCTCCCGGAGGCCGAGGGCGGATCGGCGGCCGGGGAGGAGACCATCACACGGGTGGCCGACCAGGTCCCGGACGGGGTGCTGGTCGGCGGCAACGTCACCCAGCAACTGGACTACGTGGACGTCACCTACGGCGCGTTCCCCTGGATGCTGGCCGCGCTCTCCCTGGTCACCTTCGTGATGCTGGCGCGCGCCTTCCGGTCGCTGCTCCTGCCGCTGAAGGCGATCCTGCTGAACCTGCTGTCCCTGGGCGCGGTGCTGGGCGCGATGGTCGTGCTGTGGCAGTGGGGCTGGGGCACCGAGGCCCTGTTCGGGATCGAACCGGACGGTTCCATCGGCACCTTCGTCCCGGTGACCGTCTTCGCCTTCCTCTACGGGCTGTCGATGGACTACGAGGTGTTCATCCTGGCCCGGATGCGGGAGGAGTACGACCGCACCGGTTCGACCCCTGCGGCCGTGGTGCGCGGTGTCGGGCGGACCGGACGGCTCGTCACCTGCGCGGCGCTGATCCTGTTCTGCTCCTTCGCCTCGATGGCCTCCGGCGGCGAGCTGGACGTCACGATCTTCGCCTCGGGCGTGGCGCTGGGCATCCTGCTCGACGCGACCCTGATCCGGGGGCTGCTGGTGCCCGCGGCGGTGGCCATGATGGGCAAGTGGAACTGGTGGCTCCCGGTGTGGGCCGCCCGGCTGCTGCGCGTCGAGCCGTCCCCGCTGCGGGAGGAGCGCCCGTGGCCGGGACCGGAAGCGGAGGAGGACGCCGGGGAGCCGGTGCCGGTGGGGGAGCGGCCGTCGTCCGGCGCCCCGGTGGGGGCGGAGCGCCGCTGAGACGCGAGAGGGCCGGCCGCGTACGGCGCGGCCGGCCCTGCGGTTCGTGGTTCGTCGCTTGCGGTTCGTGGTCCGTGGCTCGTCGCTTGTGACTTGTGGCTCCTCAGGCCGGGAGGGGGCCGTCCTGCGGGGTCCACCGGTAGAAGGAGGTGGCCGCCGCGTCGGCGGGGCTCCGCCAGGTCTCCGGGTCGTACGGGGAGACGAAGGGGTCCAGGTCGGCGCAGAGCTTCCGGAAGTCCTCCCGGACCCGGGCCAGACCCATCGCCCGGTCCGCGTCCCCCGCGAACTCGACGAGATGGAAGTAGAGATCGTCCCGGTAGTGGAACAACTCCCGGCGGGTGACTCCCAGATCGGCGGGGAGCGAGGTCCGGTCCGACGCGGCGAACAGGGCGGCGACTTCCTCGGCTCTGTGCCGCGGCATCCGCGCGACGATGAGAATGCGGTCGGCCATGAGAATTCCCTCCGTTGTGCGGCGCGCACCGATATGCGGCGCATATGCCGGAGCAATGCTAGGGAGTTCCGGACTTCGCGTCCTCCTCCGCCGGGACTTTTCCTTCTCCCCCGTGGGGAGGAGAAAGTCCGGCGGAGAGAGTGCGGCGGAGAGAGTGCGGTGGAGCGCGTGGACCGATGCGTGCTCAGATGAGGCCGTTCTCGTAGGCGTAAATCACGATCTGCACCCGGTCCCGCACACCGAGCTTCCGATAGAGGTGCTGTACATGCGATTTGATGGTGCTTTCGCCGAGGTGGAGCTTTTTCGCTATGTCCACGTTTCCGTACCCCTGGACCAGGAGCCGGAACACATCGAGTTCCCGGCCGGTGAGCGAGCGCAGCTCGTGCGAGGCGGAGGGGAGCGCGGGGCGCCGGACGAACTCCTGGATGAGCCGGCGGGTGACCGAGGAGGAGAGCAGCGCGCCGCCCGCGACCACCTCGCGCACCGCGCCCGCGAGCTGGGCGGGGGAGGCGTCCTTGGTGAGGAAGCCGCTGGCGCCGGCGCGCAGGGCGTCGAAGACGTTCTCGTCCCGGTCGTACATCGTCAGCATCACGATCTTGGGGCCGGGGCCGGGGCCGGGGCCGGGGCCGGGGGCCGGGTCTTCGGTGGTCGCGCCGGCGGTCGCGCCCGCGTCCGCGCAGATGCGGCGGGTCGCCTCCAGGCCGTCCATCCGCGGCATGTTGAGGTCCATGAGCACCACGTCCGGTGCCGTCTGCGCCACCCGCTCCAGGGCTTCCGCGCCGTTGGACGCCTCGGCGACCACGTCGATGTCCTCCAGCGGGGCGAACACGGCCCGGAGCCCTTGCCGCACCAGCGGCTGGTCGTCGACGAGCAGTAGGCGGATCGGTGTCATGGCCTTCCCGGATGGCTCGGCGTCCTGGCTCAGGACGGTGTGCGTCGCGACGCGGTGTGCGTCATACGGCGTCGGGGATGCGGGGCACGCCGTGGTGGAGTCGGGGGAAGCGGCGGGGGACGGCGGTGGGGACGCGCGTCATGCCGCGGTGGGGGTGGGGCGGAGGTCGCGCCCGGGGAGGTCCGCCGCGATGCGCACCCCGCCGCCCGGCAGTTCCTGGTACTCGACGAACCCGCCGATCTCGGCGGCGCGCCGGCGCATGTTCAGCAGCCCCTGGCCGGTGCCGGGCAGCGGCGGGACGGTGTCCGCGGGGCCCCCGTGCGCGGACCGCCCCGCGCCCCGGCGGGCCCGGTTGTGGATGCTCAGTTCGAGCCGTTCCCCGAAGTGGATGCGGACGTCGACCGGGCCCTCACCGTGTTTCAGCGCGTTGGTGACGCCTTCCTGGACGATCCGCAGCGCCGCGTGCCGTGCCTCGGGGGACAGCTCCGACTCGGCCTCGACGCCGGACAGATGCACCGAGAGCCCGACCGCCGGCAGGTCCGCGCCGAGCGCGATCACCTCGTCCGAGAGCCGGGCCCCGCCCCCGGGCCGCCGCCCGAATCCGGCCCGCCCGACCTGGCCGCTGCGACCGTCGCGGCCGCCGGGCCCGTGTGGCCCTTGCGGCCCGTCCGGCCGGGGCAGGCAGCCGAGCGCCTCGCGCACCTCGCGCTGCGCCTCGACGGCCAGCTCCTCGATGATCCGGGCCGCGGACGGGGCGGAGCCGGTCTGCGCGGCGGTGGCCTGCGCGGAGAGCTGCCGTGCGTGCAGGACGATGGCCAGCATCCGGTGGCCCGCGCCGTCGTGCAGTTCCCGGGCGATGCGGTGCCGTTCGCGGAACCGCGCCCCCCTGGCCGACTCCTCCAGTGCGCGGCGCCTGGTTCGCGCGCGAATCAGGACCCCGATGGTGACCGTGATTGCCGCGAGCTCGACGACGAACAATTCCCGCGCCGTTGAAAGAAGAGAAAACACCTCACTGTCCACTGCCATCCCCCATGGCTAGCGTTCACTCTTTGGGGTGAGCTTATCAGACGCTCATTGTTCAAACGGAGGGAATCCTGAGCGACTGCTGAGTAACTCCGGCGACTTGCCGTAGAAACAACCGTGCATTCTCTGTGAACGGCGATTTTCGGCCAGGGTGGCCGCCCGGCTTCGTATTCCATGATCCATTCCCTGGGGTGCGGAATTGTGCGCCGTCCGCACGCCCCCCATTCACGCCCGTGGCTTCTGTTCATCGGAATGCGCTGTTCACCGGCTTTCCGGGGTGGACCGCCCCTCGGCGGTGTCCCGGCCGGTCGGGCCGGCCGTGTCTCGGCCGACCGTGTCCAGGAGCGCCAACTCCTCCTCGTCCAGGCGCAGATCACCGGCCGCCAGATTGGCGAGAAGGTGATCCGGGTTGCCCGTCCCGGGAATGGCGAGGACATGCGGTCCCTGGTGAAGGGTCCAGGCCAGCCGCACCTGGTGCGCGCCGACCCCGTGCGCCCGGGCGATCGCGAGCACCTCCTCCGCCTCCGCCGCCCCGGCCCCCGTCTCCCGCCCGGCACCGGCCAGCGCGAAGAAGGGGACGAAGGCGATCCCGTGCGCGGCACAGGCCCGCAGCAGCGGCTCCGACCTGCGGGCGTCGACGCCGTAGGAGTTCTGGACGCAGACCACCGGGGCGATCGCCCGGGCCTCGTCCAGATGGGCCGGGCTCGCGTTCGAGATCCCGAGGTGGCGGACGAGCCCGGCGTCCCGCAGTTCGGCCAGGGCGCCGAAGTGCTCGGCCGCCGAGGTCTGCCCCATGACCCGCAGGTTGACCACGTCCAGCTGGTCGCGGCCGAGCTGCCGCAGGTTCTCCTCCACCTGGCCGCGCAACTGGTCGGGCCGCGCGGACGCGGCCCAGGCCCCGGACGCGTCCCGCGCGGGGCCGACCTTGGTCGCGATGACCAGGTCGTCGGGGTACGGCGAGAGCGCCGAGTTGATCAGCTCGTTGGCCGACCGGAGCCGTGAGAAGTAGAACGCGGCGGTGTCGATGTGGTTCACGCCCAGCCCGACCGCCCTGCGCAGCACGGCGATCGACCGCTCCCGGTCACGCGGCACCCCCTCGTGGAACGCGGCGGTGCCCGTCAGCCGCATGGCGCCCAGCCCGACCCGCCGCACCGTCAGATCCCCGAGCCGCCACGTCCCCGCGCCGGAACCCGGGCGCACGTCCTTCGCCGCCGTGCCCGTCGCAGCGTCCGCCGCCGTGTTCGCCGCCGTCTCTGCCACTGCCTGCCTCCTCGGAGCCCGCCCGCGCGGTGTGCGGGAGCGGAGAGGGAGTATGCCCAGGACTCCGCGGCGGAGAGAAGCCGCGCCACGCCGTCTCAGGTGCGCAGATGCGACGCGCCGTTGAGGTCCAGGACCGTGCCCGAGGCCCAGGTCCCCTCCGGGGAGGCCAGGAACCGGACGGCGGCGGCCACCTCCTCGGGGGTGCCGACCCGGCCGAAGGGGCTCTGCCCGCGCAGCGCGTCCCCGCCGGGCCCGTCCAGCCGGGCGTGCTGGCGCTCGGTGGCGACGAAACCGGGCGCCACCGCCGTGACGCTGATGCCGTACGGGGCGAGGGCGACCGCCATCGACTGCCCGAACGCGTGCAGGGCGGCCTTGCCCGCGCCGTACGCCGGGTACTCCGGCTCGCCCCGGAACGCGCCGCGCGAGCCGACGTTGACGATGTGCCCGGCCGCCCCGCGGTCGATCAGATGGCGGGCGACGGCCCAGGTCAGATCGGCGGCGCCCAGCAGATTGACTTCGATCATGCGCCGCCAGGCCGTCCGCCAGTCCGCCAGGGAGGTGGTGTCCACCGGGTGGCGGTTGGCCTCGGCCGGGGCGACGGCCGCGTTGTTCACCAGGACGTCGATCCGGCCCAGCCCGGCCAGCGCCTCCGCCGCCACCCGCTCGGGCCCGGCGGCCTCCCCGAGGTCGCCGCCGACGAGGACATGGCCCGCCCCGGGCAGCAGCCGGAGGGTCTCCTCGGCGTCCTCGCGGCGGGCCGCGTAGTGCACGGCCACCCGCTCGCCCGCCCCGGCGAAGGCCACCGCCACGGCCCGGCCGATACCGCGCGAGGCTCCGGTCACCAGCACCCCCCTCGGTTCCGGCGACTCCCCTCCGGGAGAAGCGGGTTCGGCGGGGTCTGCGGGGCGGTGGGGCACGGCGGCGTCCTTCCTCCAGGGCCTGGCCGCACGGGGAAGCGGACGGGGCCAGGACCGATTGTCACAGGGTGCGCCTAGAGTCTCTTCCACTCGTCACGGTGCGTTGCCGTCGACGGGTCTCATCAGTGTGCCGCCGGTCCGGCGGTGCCGTACGGAACACGGGGAGAACAGCGCATGGGGTGGGTATCGGCGGGTGACTACGAAGTCGCCCTGGAGGCGGGCAAGGTGGTCTGCCGCAACGGGAAGGGCCGGCGGCTGAAGTCCGTCCCGGCCAAACTGAAGGACGACCCGGCGGTCGTCGGGCTCCGGCAGCTCACCGAGTGGCTGGAGCGGCACGAACGCCGGTGCCTGACCGATGTCGAGCAGTGGATGGTGCGTTCGCTGCCCGTCCCCACGGCCGTGCTCGCCCGGGTCTGGCCCGACCCGGCGTGGCAGGCGGCCCTGCGGGACGTCGTGGTCACCGGCGCCGGCGGCGGTGTCGCCGGGTTCCTGCGCGATGTCGACCCCGACCGCGGCCTCGGCCTCGTCGACCTGGACGGCGACACCGTCCGCATCACCCCGGACGTCGTCAGCCTGCCCCACCCCGTCCTCCTCGACGACCTCGACGAGCTGCGCGAGTTCGCGGTCGAGCTGGAAGTGAGCCAGCGGGTGGAGCAGCTGTTCCGCGAGGTGTGGCGCCGCCCGCCGGGCCTCGCCCCCGACACCGCCTCCGTGGACACCTACGCCGGCGGCGTGTTCAAGGAACTGCGGTTCCTGCACGGCCGCGTCACCCAGCTCGGGTACCGCTCGCGCGGCGGATACGCGGTCTGCCCGGTCGTCGAGGACGGCGCCACCGTCGAGGCCCGCATCTGGATCGGCGAGCACGACGGATACGACGAGTACGGCACCGAGACGGGCCCCCTGGGCTGGACGGACCCCGCCGGGCGCACGCTGACGGCCGCCGAGGTCGGCCCGGTCGCGTGGTCCGAGGGCATGCGCATGGCGGCGGCGCTCTACGCCGGCCGCGACGTGGCGGACGAGGAGCGAGCGGCATGAGCACGACGACGAACACCGGCACGCACACCGGTGTGAACAGCGACGCGAGCACCGGCGTGAACAGCGACGTGAACACCGGCCTCGCGGCGGGCGCCGCGACCCTCCCCACCCAGACGGCCCGGGGCGCGGCCACCGCCACCCCCGCCGCCGAGGCCCGCGCCGCGGCCCTCCTGGACGCGGGCGCGGTCCTCCCGGCCGGCACCACCCGCCGGGACGACGCCGACACGCTGACCGCCCGCACCTACACGCACACCGCCCTCGGCGACCGCCCCGTGGTCCGGCTCGTCCCGGGCACCCTCGGCGAAGCCGAGGACCTGGCCCTGGAGTTCCTCGGGCTGGCCCGGACCGCCGAGGCCCCCGTCGTGGGCCAGGTGCGCCGCGAGACGCTGGGCTTCCCCGCCTGGGCCCTGGTCAACGACCCGGCCAACGGCCACCACGCCCTGGCCCTCGTCAAGGACATCGAGCGCCTCGGCCGCCAGGCCAGGACGCGCGCCGGAGCGGCCAAGGAGGGCTTCGACGCCCTCGGCACCCGGCTCGGCCGGGCCGTCCCCCATTTCCTCCCCACCTACTACGAGCAGGTGGCACGCCTCTTCCTCCAGGCCGAGAACACCACCTACGCGGCCTCCTTCTTCGGCAAGGCCCGCGAGGCCGAGCGGGTCCACGGCCTGGCCGTGGACGAGGACCGCCAGCGGGCCGTCTTCCTGGAGTTCGCCTTCGCCGGCGCGCTGACCGTCAAGGCGCTGCGGCAGTACGTGCGCGACCTGGTGGCCCGGCTCGCCCCGGCGGACGCCTGGGCCCAGTTCCGCCGGCTGCTGATCGAGCGCTGCGCCGCGGGCATGCCGCCGTACGCGGCCCTGCCGCAGGACGTGCGCGCGCTGGTCAAGGCCGCCGGGCTGGACCGCGACGCCGCCGAGAGCGAGCTGGTGGCCGACCTGATCGGCTCGCCGGGAGTCGTCCGCGCCCCCGCCTCGTTCTGGACGGCCTACCGCCCCGCCCTCGTTGCCCTCGCCCGCCGGGAACCGGCCGTCCGCGCCCGGCTCCTCGGCTTCTTCCCGGAGACCTTCATCGAAAGCGGCGCCAAGGACGCGGACGGCGAGCCGGGCTGGCTCGCGCTGCTGGCCGAATCCGGCGCCGAGGAACTGCTGACCGCCCTCCCGGACACCGGCTCGGCCGACGCCGACGCCGCCGCCGTGTCCCCGGCGGACTGGCTCGCCCGCTGGGAGGCACACCGCCGGCGCAGCCGGGCCACCTGCGACCGCAGCCCGGAGACCCTCGCCCTGGCCGCCCGGATGACCGGCCGGCTGCGCGCCGACGGGCGCCCCGTCGAACTGTTCCAGGGCCGCTGGCAGCGCACCGCCGACCTGGACCTCCTCGACCTCTGCCTGGCCTCCGGCGTCCCCGTCGCCGAGCCCGGCGACGGGGACCCGGACACCGCGCAGCCCCCCGCCGTCCCGCTGGGCAGCTGGCTCGCCGACACCACGCCCGGCGCCCGGGATCTCACCGCCCTCGCCGAACGGCCAGTCTTCCGCGCCCTGCTGAGCCGGACCGTCGGCGACCTCGGCGGCGGATACAACCGGCGGCTGAGCGACGCGGGCATGGTGAAGCTCGCCGCGCACCCGGTGCTCTCCGTCGTCCTGCGGGAGTGGCTGACCGCCCGCGCCGAGGAGTACACGGCCGCCCGGGGGCTCCCCGGACTGCACGCCGCCCTGGACAAGCTGTCGGCGTACCGGCCCGTGGCCGGCGAGGTCGCCCCGGAGGCCGTGCGGCTCCTCAAGGGCCATGACGTCGTGCCCCTGCTCGGGGCCACCCTGCGCACCGGCGTCCTCGACGAACTGGGCTGGCCCGCGCTCGACGAGACCTACACCGAACTGGCCGCCGAGGCCGCGGCCGCCACACGCCGGCGGAACCACCGCTCGGACAGCGTCGGTGTCACCGGCGCCTGGCCCGCCCTGATCCTGAACACCCTCGAACGTGCCGTCGTCGTCGGCCCGGAGGGCGTCCTGCTGCGGCACACCCTGCGGCTGCCCACCACCTCCGACCAGTGGCGGACGCTCGCCTTCCGTTACGTCGACGGCGAGTTGCTGGTCATCTGGTGGGAGGACGGCAAGCAGCGCGGCTACTGGTCGCACCGCCCCGCCGAGGTGTTCACCGTCGGCGGCGAGCAGATCCCCCGCTGGGGCGGCTCCGGCCCCTCGGACGAGGTCTGCCTGCCGCTGCCCGGCGGCGGCCGCGCCACCGGCGGCAAGGCCCTGCACGCGGGTGACACCTCCCTCCCGCCGCAGCGCGCCGTCCTCTCCGACGGCACCGGCCACTGGCGCGACGGACACCAGGGCCGGCAGCGGGTGTGGCTGGAGTACGACCCGGCCACCGGCACGCACGGCCGCGCCTCCCTGCCCGCCTTTCTCCGCTCCGGCGTCCAGGACGGCACCCGCCTGCTCACCGAGCACTGCCAGGTGCTGCCCCTCCGACCCGGCCTGGAGACCACCCCGTTCGGCACGGACGGCACGGTGCTGGGGCGCTGGGTCCGCCGCACCGTCACCGAGCCCGGCACGGCCGCTCCCGCCGACGGGCACCGGACCGTCGCCGGCACCCCCGACGGCCACACGGTGACCCTGCCGTACCCGCTGCCCGGCGGCGGCTCGCCGGTGCCGCTCGGCGCCCTCGCCCTGCCCGGCGGATCACGGCCCGTCATGGCCCGGCACCACCGCTCCGTCGAGGCCCACCCGGCGGAGACGGACGGCACCGGCGGCAGCCTGTGGTCCGTCACCCCCGACTCCTCCGGCGGAAACGACGCGGCCGGCACCCCCTATGTGCCGCCCGTCGCCTACTGGCACGCCCTGCGCCCGAGGGACGAGCGCGGTTCGGCCGCCCTGCGGAACCTGACCGACTCCCGGGCGGGGCAGCTCGTCAAGGAGGTCGCCGCCGCGGTCGCCCGGCACCTGGAGGCGTTCCGGGCCGTCAAGGAGTACACCGGGCCCTCCTCGCGCGAACTGAGCGAGCGGGCCGTCGCCAAGGTCCTGCCCGAGGTGTCCGACGCACGGCTCCTGGCCGGTGTCACCGCGCTCGTCCGGAACGCGGTGGACCGGGCCGCCGCCGTCGCCCGCTACCTGGAACCGCCCGAGCCCGCGCAGCCCGCCACCCCCCGGAACACCGCGCGCACCCAGGGCATGTTCTTCGACCGCGCCCCCGAGCACGCCGACGACACGACCCTGCGGAACGCCACCGCCTGGGGCTCGGAGCGCGTGTACGGCGGCTGGTGGGGAGGCGGGCACCGGTGGACCACCGTCCGCCAGATCCTCGCCGTCAACCATGTCCTCGGCGGCGAGGCGGCGTTCGGCCCGGCCGTGCCGTCCAAGGCCCCGTACACCCCCGCGGACGGCTGGCAGCGGGACGAGCACACCGTGCCCAGCGGCGGCATGTCCTGGACCTCCCTCCTCGACAAGCTCCCCGAACTCGCCTACCGCGCCGCCTCGGCGGCCACCTCCCCCGAGCACCGCGCCGGGCTCCTGGAACTGCTGGACACCCTCGCCGCGGGCCCGCTGGCCGACCCGGCGGGCACCGTCCGGCAGGTGGAGCTCGTCGAGCCGTTCAGCGGCACGCCCGGGCAGGGACGGCACGAGGCCGTGCCCCGCCTCGGCCAGGTGTTCCGCAAGGGCGCCCGCACCGTCGTGGTCATCGGCGACCGCGGCCGCAACTCCCGCGACGACGCGGCCCGCTGGCTCGCCCTGGACCACGACCCGACCGGCGCCTTCGGCCCCGTCCCCGGCTTCACCCTGGACCAGGAGCACGTCCACCGGCAGGGCATCGCCCGCGACCGGCTCACCCGGCTCACCGCCCTGGTCCGGGAACAGGGCCCCGCGCCCTGGCGTCCGGAGCCCGCCGAGGCATTCCACACGGCCACCGGGATCGGACCGCTCCAGTCCGCCGCCCTGCTGTCGGCCGCCGTGGAGGAGCCCGGCGCCGAGGCGCTGGCCCTGCTCGGCGCGAAGACCCGGGCCTTCGAGGCGGCCCAGGCCAGACTGGACGCCCTGCCCCACGGCGCGCGGCACGCCCTGACCCGGGCCCTGCTCCCCGCGGACCCGGCCGAGCTGTGGACCACGGGCCCGGACGTCCGGGCCGCCGCCGAGGTCTGGGAGAAGCACCTGGGCTCCCTCGTCCGCGTCCCCGAGGAACTGGACCTCGACCTCTCGGGCACCACCCCCGCCGCCCTCGACCTGGTCCTCAACGCGGGCTCCCGGTCCTGGCTCTCCTACGGCACCGAGGTCCCGGACGGCACCGGCCGCCCGGGCCTGCTCCGGGTGGCCGCGCGCGGCCAGATCGCCTCGGCCCTCACCGCGCTGCACACCCTCGCCTACACACTGCCGTACGGGCACCCCCTGCGGGCGCACCTGCCCACCGGCCTCGCGGCCCTGCGCGACCGCCTCGCCGACCCGGCCCTGGTGCTCGAACTCGGTCTGGACTGGACCGAGTCGGGGCAGGCGGTCGGCCCCGCGATCCGCGCCGCCCACGGGCTTCCCGAGACCGGCGGGGCAGACGCCGACGGACTCGTCCGGGCCGGCACGGCGCTGCTCCTCGCCCCCGCCCACGGCAGCATGGAGAAGCTGCTGATCCGCCCGGCCGGTCTGACGGGCCCCGAGGACCCGGCCTTCGGCCTCGTCGAGGGCACCTTCGGCCGCTACGCCACCGGCGACCTGTTCGCCCTGCGCGCACTGCTGGGCGAGGAGACCGGCGCACTGGTCTCGGCGGGCCTCCCCGACGGCACCCGGCCGACCGACGGCTCCCCGCACCCCGACGACGCCCCGCACACCGGTGGCTCCCGGACCTACCCGGCCCAGGACCCGACGCGTGCGGTGCCCGACCTGCTCGCGGAAGCGGCCGGGACCCTCGGCCTGGGCGCGGACGCCGCCGCCCTGTACCTGATGCTCCTCGCCCTGCCCGACCCGACGGACCGCAACTGCGTCCGCTGGACGGAGTGGAAGCCGGCGCGCGTCAAGAAGGCCCGGGCGGAACTCGCCGCCACCGACCTCGTCGTGGAGGCCAAGCGCGCCCGCGCCGGCCGCACCCTCTTCCTCCCCTGCGGCTGGACCGAACGCAGCGCCCCCGCGCTGCCGCTGGAGACCTGGAAGGAAGGTATGTACGGGGTGTCCGGAGGCGTCCGGACCCTGCCCCACCTCCCCGTGCCCGAGCTGTTCGCAGCCGCCTGGGCCCGGGTCCGCGGCGGCGACGCCCCCGCCTACGAAGAACTGGACACCCGCGCACCCCGGAAGGGCCGCCGCCGATGAGCGACACCACCACCAGCACCATGGACAGCACCACCGCGGACGGCGTCCCGGCCCAGGCGGCGGCGCCCGGCCGGGAGCACCGCCAGGTCACCCCGCCCGAGGACCGGTACGCCACCGAGCTGGCCTTCCTCGCCGCCCACGACGCCGGGCCGCGCCCGCCCGGCTGGCTGCTCACCCCGCGCGCCGTCGTCACCTTCGTGATGGGCAGCGCGGGCGAGGCGCTGGGCCTGCCCAAGGGCGCCCAGCCCGGGGCCGGGGTGCCGCGCCGCCTGGTGATCGAGCAGAAGTTCGTCGGCGAACGCGCCCTGGTCGAACGGTGCGTGGTCACCCTCGCCGGGGAGCGCGGACTGCTGCTCGTGGGAGAACCCGGCACCGCCAAGTCGATGCTCTCCGAGCTGCTGTCGGCGGCCGTCTGCGGCACCAGCGCGCTCACCGTGCAGGGCACCGCGGGCACCACCGAGGACCAGCTCAAGTACGGCTGGAACTACGCGCTGCTGCTCGCCCAGGGCCCCACCGAGCAGGCGCTGGTGCCCTCCCCGGTGCTCACCGCCATGACCCGGGGCGCGGTCGCCCGCGTCGAGGAGGTCACCCGCTGCCTGCCCGAGGTCCAGGACGCGCTCGTGTCCCTGCTCTCCGAGCGGCGGATCGCGGTCCCCGAACTCGCGGGCGGCGAGGGCGCCCAGGTGCACGCGGCCCCCGGCTTCACCCTGATCGCCACCGCCAACCTGCGGGACAAGGGCGTCTCGGAGATGTCCGCCGCGCTGAAGCGCCGCTTCAACTTCGAGACCGTTGGTCCGATCGGGGACGTGGACGCGGAGACCGCCCTCGTCCGGCGCCAGTCGCGGGCGTCCGTCGAACGCGCGGGCGCGGCCTACCAGGTGGACGACGCGGTCCTCGAAGCCCTCGTCACCGCCTTCCGCGACCTGCGCGAGGGCCGCTCCGTGGAGGGCTGGGAGGTCGAACGCCCGTCCACGGTGATGAGCACGGCGGAGGCGGTCTCCGTCGCGGGCTCCCTGGGCCTGGCCGCCGCCTACTTCCCCGGCGACCGGGACGTCCTCTCCCTGCTCCCCGGCCACCTCCTCGGCGTCGTCCGCAAGGACGACCCGGCCGACGCGGCCCGGCTGCTGGGGTACTGGGACGGCCCGGTCCGCCGCCGCGCGGAGCAGGGATCGGCCACCTGGCGTGCGCTGTGGGACCTGCGCGGGGTACTGGAGAACTGACGGATGAGCCAGCCGACCACCCCCGCCACCCGCCCCACCACCGAGGCACCACCGGGCGCGGACGCGCCCAGGACCTCGGGGGCGCTGCCCGCCCCCGGGGCCCCGCCCGGCCCCGGGTCCGTGCCGAGGGCGGAAGCACCGCCTGTCCTTGCCGCCTCGCCCGCCGCCGAGGCGGCACCGGGCGGGGAGGCGTCTGCCGCCGGGGCGCAGCCGGCCTCCCGACCCACCGCCGAGGCCCCGTCCGGCACCGAGGCGCAGCCCGCCCCCGGGGCCTCGCCCGCTGCCGAGGCACCACCCTGTCCCGGTGCCTCGCGGGCGCTGCCCGCCGGCGACGTCCCGCCCGGCACCGGTCTCTCGCCCGCCGCCGAGGCGGCACCGGGCGGGGAGGCGTCCGGCGCCGGGGCGCCTGCCCTTGGCGCGTCGCCGGCGCTGCCCGCTGCCGAGGCACCGCCGGGCGCGGACGCGCCCGGCGCCGGGGCCTCGCCGGTGGCCGAGGCACAGCCCGCCCCCGGGGCCTCTCCCGCCCTCCCGGCGACCGGTCCGGCGGTCGGCCCGACCGCCCCGGCAGTGGGTCCAGTCGGCCCGGCCGGCCGGGTCGACCCCGTGGGCCCGGTCGGCCCGGCGGCCGCCCCCGCCACGCCGGAAGCCGCCGTCGCGGCCCTCGCCGCGACCGGGCCCCGGCTGCCGTTCCTGATCGGGGTGCGTCACCACGCGCCCTCCCTCGCGGCCGCCCTCCCCGCCCTGCTGGACGCGGCCGACCCCGATGTCCTCCTCGTCGAACTGCCGGCCGAGTTCCAGCACTGGCTGGACTGGCTCGCCCACGAGGAGACCCTGGCCCCGATCGCGCTGGCCGCCGTGCCCGCCGACGGCGCGGGCGCGGCGAGCGAACAGGGGCCCGCCTTCTACCCGTTCGCGGACTTCTCGCCCGAACTCGTCGCCCTGCGCTGGGCGGCACGGCACGGGGTCCCGGCGGTGGCCTGCGATCTGCCCCTGGCCGACCGGGCCTGGGCGCTGGGCGGCCCGGACGCGCCCGCGCCCACCCCCGCGCCGGACGCCGACTCGGCACCCGTACCGGGGGAGGGCCGCGGGCTCTCCGCCGCCCTCCGGTCCCGGCTCACCGGCCGCGACGGCGACGACCTGTGGGACCGGCTGGTGGAGGCCCCCGCCCCCGGCTCGTCACCCGAGGCACTCCGGCGCGCCGCCCTGCTCACCGGCTGGGCGCTGCGGCACGAGGCCGAGGCACGGGGCGGGGTGGACGGCACCGATCTCGTCCGCGAGGCGTGCATGCGCGCCCATGTCGCCGAGGCCCTGGCGGACGGGCGGCGGCCCGCCGTGGTGGTGGGCGCCTTCCACACCCCGGCGCTGCTGCCCTCCGCCGGCGAGGCGACGGACACGGCCCCCGCCACACCCGCCCCGGACGCGTCCGGGACCGCGGACACCGACGCCCCGCCCTGCACCGTCTCCCTGATCCCGTACACCTACCCCCTGCTCGACTCCCGGTCCGGCTACCCGGCCGGCATCCGGGACCCGGAATGGCAGCACACCGTCCTGGACTCCGCAGGGGACCCGGCCGCACTGCACGAGGCGCTGGTCCGCACCGCCGTCCGCGTCTGCGCCGCCCTGCGCGAGCAGGGCCACCCCTACGGCCCGGCGGACGGCCGGGAGGTCGTCCGGGTCGCCGGAGACCTCGCCCGGCTGCGCGACCTGCCCGCCCCCGGCCGCGGCGAACTCCTGGAGGCCGTGCAGACGGTCCTCGGCCGCGGCGAGACCTACGGCACGGGCCGCGCCGTCGCCCAGGCGCTCGAACGCGTCCTCGTCGGCACCCGCACCGGACGACCCGCCCCCGCCGCCCCGCGCAGCGGTCTCGGCCCCGCCGTGGAGGCCGAGACCGAGGCGCTCTCCCTCCCCGGCCCGGCGGACGCGCACGAGAAGACACCGCGCGACCTCCGGCTCGACCCGGCGCGCTCCGCCCTGGACCGCCGCCGCGAACTGCTGCTGCGCAGGCTGACGGTGTGCGGCATCCCCTACGCGCAGGAGCAGGAGGTGACCGGCGCGGCGGGCTCGGAAGGGCTCACCACGCGCTGGCAGGTGCGCTGGACCCCGGCGACGGCCGCGATGCTCACCGCCGCCGGGGCCCGGGGTGTCACCCCGGCGCAGGCGGCCGAGGGCGTGCTGCGGCAGCGGCACGCGGCCGAACGCGCGGCGGGCGGCCCGACGGCCGCCCAGGTCGTCCGGGGCCTGACGGAGGCCGCCGAGTGCGGGCTCCCCGCCCTCGCCGACGAACGGCTGACGGAACTGGCGGCCGTACTCCCCGCGAGCGGCACCCTGCCTGAACTCCTCGCCGGGCTGGACCTCCTGGACCGCATCGACGCGGGCCACCTGCCCGGCCCGGCGTCCCCCCGGGACCCGTCGGCCCCCACCACCCCGGGCGACCCTCTGGCGACCGCCCCCTCCCAGGCCGCCGCCCGCACCGCGCACGCGGCGGAACTCCTGACCTCCGCGGCGGTGCGCCAGGTCGACGGCCTGACCGGCTCCGAGGAGCCCGAGGACGCCCGCGCCCTCCTCGAACTGGCCCAGCGCGCCGACCGGGTGGGCGGCATCCGGCTCACCGACGCCCTCGCCCGCCTGGCCGCCGACGGCACCCCGCTGATCGCCGCGGCCGCCGGAGCGGTCCGGGTCCTCACGGGCCACGAGGAGGCCGAGGTCTTCGGCGTGCGCGTCGCCTCCTGGGTGGACGGAGCCGTGGACAGCGCCTCCCGGGCCGCCCTCACCGCCCGCCTCACCGGCGTCCTGACGGCGGCGGGCCCGCTCCTCACCGTCGGCGTCGCCGCCCTGGACCCCTTGCTGCACCGGGTCGTCGAGCTGGACGACACCGCGTTCCTGGCCCGGCTGCCCGCCCTGCGCGGCGGCTTCGACACCCTGAGCCCGGCCGCCCGGGACCGGCTGCTGGACACCATCGAGGAGCGCCTGGGCGTACGGGTGGACAGCCTCGACGCGGACGACCCGGCCGAGTTGGCCCGCCGCACGGCCGCCGATCTCGCGGCCCGCGACCTCCTGACCGGCCTCGGCCTGCCCGTCCCGTCCCCGGATGACGCCGACCGGCCCCCGCCCTCGGCCCAGCCCACCGCGCCGTGCCCGCCCAGGGACCCCACCACCGCCGCCCCGGCGCACCCCACCACGACCGAGGCCGCCCCCACCGGGACCGGCCCCGAGCCCGACTCCGTCCCCGCCACCGAGGCCGCTCCCGAGACCACCCCCGAAGCCGCTGCCCTCACCGGCGCCGCTCCCCAACCCGCTGCCCCCGCCGGTACCGGCCCCGCTGCCCTCACCGGGGCCGCTCCCGAACACGCCCCCGCGCTGACCCTCGCCCCCGCCGACCGGTGGCGGCTCGTCCTCGGCCGGCGTCCCGACCAACTGCCGTCCGGGGCGGCCCGGCTGGCCACCGCCCTGGACGAGCTCTACGGCGCGGGCCGCGGCGAGGGCTCCCGCGGCGGCCTGCCCGCGCCCGGCTCCGGCCGGGGTGGCCGCGAGCCGTCGTTCCCCGGCGTCCGCGAGTGGTCCGAGGAACTGGCCGCGCTCTTCGGCCCCGGTGTCCGCGAGGAGGTCCTCGCCGCCGCTGCCGCGACCGGCCGCCCGGACGTCCTCGCCGAACTCGACCCGGCGGCCGCCACCCCCTCCGTGGAACTCCTGCGGACGGTCCTGCGGTACGCGGGTGGCCTCCCCGAGGCGCGCCTCGCGGCGCTGCGGCCGCTGGTCCGCCGCCTGGTCGACGAACTGACCCGGCAGCTCGCCACCCGGCTCCGCCCCGCCCTCACCGGCACCGTGCTGGCCCGGCCCACCCGCCGCCCCGGCGGCCGCCTCGACCTGCCCCGCACCCTGCGCGCCAACCTGGCCACCGCCCGCCGGGCGGAGGACGGCACGGTCCGGGTCGTCCCCGAGAAGCCGGTGTTCCGCAGCCGCGCCCGCCGGTCGGCCGACTGGCGCCTGATCCTGGTCACCGACGTCTCCGGGTCCATGGAGGCGTCCACGATCTGGTCCGCGCTGACCGCCTCCGTGCTGGCCGGGGTGCCCACCCTGAGCACCCACTTCCTGGCCTTCTCCACGGAGGTCGTCGACCTCACCGGGCATGTACACGACCCTCTCTCCCTCCTGCTGGAGGTCAGCGTGGGCGGCGGCACGCACATCGCCGCCGGCCTGCGGCACGCCCGCAGCCTGATCACGGTGCCCAGCCGCACCCTGGTCGTCGTGATCAGCGACTTCGAGGAGGGCGCCCCGCTCGGCGGGCTCCTGGCCGAGGTCCGGGCCCTGGTGGCCACCGGCAGCCATGTCCTCGGCTGCGCGAGTCTCGACGACGCCGGCCGGCCCCGCTACTCGACGGGCATCGCCGGGCAGCTCGTCGCCGCCGGTATGCCCGTGGCGGCCCTCAGCCCACTCGAACTGGCCCGCTGGATAGGGGAGAAGACCGCATGACCGCCGCCCAGTTGCCGCCCGTCGCACCGGAGGTCACGGCCACCCTGGTGGAGGACCTCTCGCCCCGGCTGCGCAAGCGGCTGGACGCGGCGGTCACCAAGCTCGCCGCCCGCCCCACGCACCGCGACGGGGACACCGTGACGATCGCGGTCGACGACGAGACCGAGCTGCGCCTCCACGCCCCGGGCGGTGTGGTGGCGACGGTGGGTGCCATCAGCTGCGGCTGCCTCCTCGCCCCGGCCTGCGTCCACCGCGCGGCCGCCGCCTGCGCCGCCCCCGCGGCGGACCAGGCCCCGCCCCCAACGGCCCCCGAACCCGCCCCGACCGCCGTGGACCCGCACCCGGACGGCCCGACCACCCCCACCCCCGCGACGGCCCCTGTCGGCACGCCCGCGACGGAACCCGCCCCCACCCCGGACGCCGTCCCGGACGCCGACTCCCCACCCGAGGTGGCGAGCCCGGACCAGCGCGCCGTGGCCGGCGCCCTGTGGTCGGCGGGCGCCGCGGTCCTGGAGGCCGGGGTCGACGGGGCCGGCGCCGTCGCCCAGGCCGCCCTTCTGCGCGCCGCCCACACCGCGCGGCTCCGGCAACTGCCGCGCCCCGCGAGCGCCGCGCTGTCCGTGGTGACCCTGCTGCGCGCGGCCCGCGCCGGGGACCCGTCCTACCGCACAACCGACCTGGTCACCGCCCTGGCCGAACTCCTGGGCACCGCGCACCGGGTGGGCACGGTCTCCGGGGCCGAGCTGGCCGCCGTCCGGGGCCGGGCCCGCCGCCCGTACAGCCCGGACGGCTCCCTGCGCCTCTACGGCCTGTTCACCGAACCCGTGGTCACCGACTCCGGACACGGCGGCGCCCGCACCTGGGTCGCCGGACCGGACGGACGGCTCTGCACGGTCGGCGACGTGGCACCCGGCGGCGCCGGGCGCGCCCTGGGCGTGGCCGACCGGGCCGTGCGCCTCGGGGACACCGCCCTCACCCACCGGGAGCTGGGCCGCGCCGGCCTGGCGGTCTCGGGCGCGACCGTCTCCCCGGACGGCCGGCTCGGCGCCGGAAAGGGCGTCAAGGCCGTCACCGCCCGGGGCGCGGCCTGGACCGAGCCGCCGCTCGCCGCCCTCTGGGACACGCCGCCCGCCGAACAGGCCGCCCGCGCCCTGCGGTCCGTCTCCCGCTACGCGGACCCGGCCGGCGGCGGCAGCGATCTCCTCTTCCTGGACGTCGAACTCCTCGGGGCCGTCCGGGAGTCGGGCGGTACCTGCCTGCTCGCGCGCTGCGCGGGCGGGGTCCCCGTCCGCCTCACGGCCGCCGACGACGATCCCGCGCTGGCCCACCGGGACAACCTGATGCTGCTGGCCACGGCCCCGGGGACCAGGCTGCGGATCATCGGCCGCCTGGTGCCGGCCCTCCACCCCCGGCTCACCCTGCTCGCCTGCACCCACCCCACCGGCGAGGGCACGATCGACCTCGGCTTCGACCGCCTGCGCCGCGCCGACCTCCCCGATCCGTCCGCTCCCGTGCACCCCGCCCCGCCCCAACCCGGTGGCCCCAGAGGGGAGTCGCCCCTCCACCTCCTGGAGCGCCGCGTCGAACAGACGGTCCCGGCGGGCCGCGCCGCCCTCGGCATGCTCGGTGACGTCACCGGCGAGGCCCACCGCCTGCGCCGCGCGGGCCTGCCCACCGCGGCCGGCCTCCTGACCGCCCTGTGCGCCTCGGCGGCCCAGCGCGGACGCGACCTCTTCGGCCGCCTCCTCCCCGCCGACACCGACGGCTTCGCCACCCACTGGCTCGCCGCCGCCCGCTACACGGCCGCCGTCGCCGAGTCTCTCTGCGCGGCGGCCTGGGAACCGCGCGAGCCGACCGGACGGAGAACCGCTTGAGGCAGACGGAGAGCCGCTTGAGGCCGACGGGGGCGAGGGTCAGCGCGGAGCCGTGAAGCACACGGGGCTCCCCGGCGACCGGGGCGCGAAGTAGCACGCCTCGAAGCCGTCCGAGGGGAGCCCGCCGAGCATCGGGGTGTAGACATAGCCCTGGGCGTCGTAGCGGTCCTGGACGACGGCCTCCTGGACGTCGCCCCCCGGGGACCTGACCGTGATCCGGGTGCCCACGTCGGCGAGCCAGACCCGGGCCCAGACGGCGGCGCAGCCCTTGCTGTGGCGGAGGTCCATCCGGGCCCGGCCGGGGAGGTCGCCCTCGGCTGCGGTGCCCGGCTCGTGTCCGGCGTCGGTGCAGCCCTGCGTCTCGGGGTCCTTACCCGTGCAGTCGGCGCCCCGGCAGCCGGGCGGCGTGTCCGCCGCCCGGCGGGGCTCGCCGCCGGACGGCCGGCCCGGCACGGTGACGGCCACGGAGACCGCCGCCCCGAGGAGCAGACCGGCCACGACGGGACGGACCCAGAGGCGCAGTGGTGGCACGGCGCGCCGCGCGGCGGCGACCTCACCCGGGCCCGCACCACGCGCACCCGTCCCCGGTGGCGGCTGACGGCCGGTCACCGGCGCAGCACCTGCCAGGTGTGCGGCCCCACGATGCCGTCCACCGCGAGGTCCGGGGCGTTCTCCTGGAAGCGTTTGACGGCCCGTTCCGTCCCCGCGTCGTAGGCGCCGTCGATGTCGCCGACCGGGTAACCGTGGTGGTCGAGCAGGCACTGCGCCTCCACCACGTCCCAGCCGGTCTTGATCTGGAACAGGACGGATTCCTCGGTCTCGCTGTGCCCGGCGTAGATCCTGCCGTCGCGCCGGTGGATCGTGCAGCCGTGGGTCCGGCCCGGCTCCAGGGTGAATCCCCGCCCCTCGTCGGCCGGTTCGGTCCGCTGCTCGCCCCAGACACGGAGGGCCGGCACGAGCCCGGCGGCGGTGAGCGCGGCGGTCAGCAGGGTGTGATGGTGAGGGCCTGACGGATGGGCAGGTGTGCACGAGGCCGCCCGACCGCCCCGACGGCCTCCGCCCTCGTCTCCCCGCCTGTCCCGACGCGCCCTGTTCCACCCTCCAGGGCCCCCGGTGCCGCCGCGGCCTCTCCCGGCTCCGGCGCGGGGGCCGCCGTACGGGGACGCCCCCGCACCCATGACTCCTCCGCGAGCGAGTGGAGGGCGAGCAGCCGGTGGACGTCCCCGCCCGCCACTTGGGCGAGTTGCTCCACGGCGTCGGCGGGCGGCAGCTTCTTGCCGTTCAGATAGCGCTCCCACGAGGAGCGGCTGTAGTGCGTGCGGCGTTCCAGGGCGCTGAGGCTGAGGCCGCCGCGGTCCTTGAGCGTCCGGAGCTGGGTGACGAGTCGCCTGCTCTGGGGGTCGAGCGAGGCGGGCAACTCCCTCCAAGGCGCCATGACTGAGTCGCGGTCCCTTCTGTCGGCCTCCGCGGAGAGAACGTGCGACCGGCACCGGATGTTCCTGGCGGCCGTGGTCCGTCCCGACCGCTCCCGGGACGTCCCGGCACCGGCCCTCGTCGGGGCGCGTCCCAGCAGGCCAGGGCGTGGGACGTCCCGGATGTGCCCGAGGGGGACGGCGGGCGTTGCGGCGGGCCGCGCCGAGCGGAAAGGCTTGCCTCACCACGGCAGCGGGCCGCCGGTCTCCCATCGGCCGCCGTGCTGACCCAGGTGCGAGCACCGACCCATCAACCTCCAGGACGGAGCCCCTTCGTGTCCCTGCGCCCCTCCGCGTTCCCCGCCGGTCGCGCCCCTCGCAACCCGCCGCGCGCCGGCCGCTCAGCCGCCCGTGCCGGTCGCGTCCGCAGGGCGCTCGCCGTGGCGGCGGGGACCGCCGTCCTCCTCGGCGGAGCGCTCGCGACGGCCCCCGCGGCACTCGCCGCCCCGGCCGCCGACACCTGCCGGGGCGTCAGCACGGTGGGCCTGTACTGCGGTTACGACACCGGCACCAAGTGGGCCGAGCAGGGCAGCAAGGGCCTCCATGTGAAGGAGATCCAGGCCCTCATCAACGAGACCACGGTCTACCGGAAGGCCAGCGGCAAGCGCCTGGCCGTGGACGGGGACTTCGGCCCCGCGACCAAGGCGGCCGTGACCTGGTTCCAGTGGTACTACATCGGCGAGTCGGCCTCCGACGGGATCGTCGGCCCGCGGACCTGGCAGGAACTCCGCTACGGCAAGCGCTGACCCGCCCCGCCCCTGCCCCGACCGCCACCACCCGAGGAGAGCACACCCATCGTGAAGACGCCCAAGCGCACGCACAGGCACCTGACCGCCCTGGCGGCCGGAACAGCCCTCGCCCTGGTGCCGTTGACCGCCACCACCGCGCAGGCCGCGCCCGCCACCGACACGTCCGTCGCCGCCGCGGCCGCCTTCAACTGCACCATCCGGAAGGTGAACGACTACTGGTACGCCGGATGGTACGCGGGCATGACCGCGGTGCCGGCCGCCAACAGGGTCACCGACCAGGGCATCGAGGCACAGTGCCTGCTGAAGGACGCCGGCTACTACCGGGGCGCCATCGACGGCTACTTCGGTCCGCAGTCGCAGGACGCCATGAAGCGCTACCAGCGGCTGATCAACCAGCAGCACGGCGTCGGCCTCGTCGTGGACGGCTGGCCCGGCCCCAAGTCCTGGCCCTGGCTGCGCCGCTGACGCCCCCGAGGCCGACGGACGCCCGTCGCGCCGCCCCACCCCGTCCCGATCCGCACCGACACAGCGAAATGAGAGGACTCACCATGAAGTTCCGGAAGGCCGTCGCGACCGCCACCACGGTCCTGGCCCTGACCGGCGGTCTGGTCGCCGTCCAGTCCACCGTGGGCGCGCAGGACGCCCGCGCCGACAGCACCTGCTGGAAGTACACGGGCTACACGGCCGTGATCGCCGAGGGCAGCTGGGGCAAGGAGGTCGAGGAGGCCCAGTGCCTGCTCAACAGCTACAACACCTGGCACGGCCGCCCCGCGATCGCGGTGGACGGCATCTTCGGCTCCGAAACCCGCAAGGCCGTCGTCGCCTTCCAGAAGCGCATGAAGCTCACCGCCGACGGCATCGTCGGCCCGAACACCTGGCGCAAGCTGCGCAGCCCGGGCGGCTGACGCACCGCCCGGCGAGGCACGGGGGTAACGGGGGTACGGAGCAGGGCCGGGCGATTCGCCCGGCCCTGCTCCGCGTGCGTACGTGTGCCGCCCGGACGCGGCGGCGTCCGGCCCGGTGCTCAGATGTCCCGGAAGATCTCGATCTGCGCCCCCACCGAGTTCAGCCGTTCCGCCAGGTCCTCGTAACCCCGGTTGATCACATAGACGTTGCGGAGGACGGAGGTCCCCTCGGCGGCCATCATCGCGAGGAGGACGACCACGGCGGGGCGCAGGGCCGGCGGGCACATCATCTCGGCGGCGCGCCAGCGGGTCGGACCCTCGACCAGGACGCGGTGCGGGTCGAGGAGCTGGAGGCGGCCGCCCAGGCGGTTGAGGTCGGTCAGATAGATGGCGCGGTTGTCGTAGACCCAGTCGTGGATCAGCGTCTTGCCCTGCGCGACGGCCGCGATGGCCGCGAAGAAGGGCACGTTGTCGATGTTGAGGCCCGGGAACGGCATCGGGTGGATCTTGTCGATGGGCGCCTCCAGCTTGGAGGGGCGCACGGTGAGGTCCACCAGGCGGGTGCGGCCGTTGTCCGCCGCGTACTCGCCGGAGCGGTCGTGGTCGAGGCCCATCTCCTCCAGGACCGCGAGCTCGATCTCCAGGAACTCGATGGGCACCCGGCGGATCGTCAGCTCCGACTCGGTGACGACGGCGGCGGCGATCAGGCTCATCGCCTCGACCGGGTCCTCGGAGGGGGAGTAGTCCACGTCCACGTCGATGGTGGGCATGCCGTGCACGGTCAGGGTGGTCGTGCCGACGCCCTCGACCTTCACCCCGAGCGCCTCCAGGAAGAAGCACAGGTCCTGGACCATGTAGTTGGAGGAGGCGTTGCGGATGACGGTGACGCCGTCGTACCGCGCGGCGGCCAGAAGCGCGTTCTCGGTCACGGTGTCGCCGCGCTCGGTCAGCACGATTGGGCGGTCCGGCGCGACCGAGCGGTCCACCAGCGCGTGGTAGATGCCCTCGGTCGCGGTGATGTCCAGCCCGAAGCGCCGCAGCGCGATCATGTGCGGCTCGATGGTACGGGTGCCGAGGTCGCAGCCGCCCGCGTAGGGGAGGCGGAAGGTGTCCATCCGGTGCAGCAGCGGGCCGAGGAACATGATGATGGACCGGGTGCGCCGGGCGGCGTCCGCGTCCATCGACGCCATGTCCAGCTCGGCCGGCGGGACGATCTCCAGGTCCAGGCCCTCGTTGATCCAGCGGGTGCGGACGCCGATCGAGTTGAGGACCTCCAGCAGACGGTAGACCTCCTCGATCCGGGCGACCCGGCGCAGCACGGTGCGCCCCTTGTTGAGCAGCGCGCCGCACAGCAGCGCGACACAGGCGTTCTTACTCGTCTTGACGTCGATGGAGCCGGAGAGCCGGCGTCCGCCGACGACGCGCAGATGCATGGGACCGGCGTAGCCGATCGAGACGATCTCGCTGTCGAGCGCCTCGCCGATGCGGGCGATCATCTCAAGGCTGATGTTCTGATTACCGCGCTCGATCCTGTTGACGGCGCTCTGGCTGGTGCCGAGCGCCTCGGCGAGCTGGCTCTGTGTCCAGCCCCGATGCTGACGGGCGTCACGGATGAGCTTGCCGATGCGTACGAGGTAGTCGTCTGCCATGGCTGGAGGTTATCTCAGATATGAGATGAGAACGCGCGGGGTGGCCCGTTCGGGTGGTGCCTCCGGGGTCGGGCGGCACCCGCCCGACGCCCCTTCTGGTGCCCCTCGCGACGGGGGAGTTGCATCGCTCGCTCGCGCCGCCCCGAGATTGATGCTCCTCCCGGCGCGCGGACCCGGCAACGCGAGGAGGCCCGGGCGGGGGAGGCTCAGGCGGGGGGCGTGGCGGTGAGTAGACAGTGTCTACGCGCACTTGCTAGACAGGCCCCATGAGTTCCATGACGGACGAGGAACCGGGCCTGCGGGCCCGACTGGTCGCCACCGGAGTCGAGTTGGTGGCTGAGGGCGGCGTGCAGGCCCTGACCCTGCGCGAGATCGCGCGCCGGGCGGGGGTGTCCCACGGCGCGCCGCGCCGCCACTTCCCGACGCACCGGGAGCTGCTGTCGGCCATCGCCCGCGAGGGTTTCGGGACCCTCGCCGCCCGGGTGGCGAGGGCCGTCGGCGACGAGGTGGACGCGGCCGGGCCGCGCGAGCGGATCGAACGGCTCGCGCACGCCTACCTGGACTTCGCCCGGGACAACCGGGGCATGCACGAGCTGATGTTCCGCCACGATCTGCTCGAAAGCGGACAAATCGGTCTGCGGGAGGTGAGCCTGCCGCTCTTCGGCGTCCTGGCGGACCTCGTCTCCCGGGCGGGCACCCCGTCCGGGGCGCCCGCCTCCACCGCCGCCGTGGCCCTCTGGGCGAACCTGCACGGCATCGCCCAGCTCGGGCACGGCGGCAGCCTGCGGCTCGTGACAGGCGCCGACGACACCGGGCCCCTGCTGCGTGCCGCCCTCGACGCGTACCTCGGCCCGGCGCCGGAGCGCCGGTGAGCCGCACGGCGCTCACCACGAGCGTCCTCGGCGCGGCGGTCGTCGCGATGGACGGCACGGTGCTCACCGTCGTCCAGCCCACCCTCCAGAAGGAGTTGGACGCGGGCTTCGCCCAGGTCCAGTGGACGAGCACCGGCTATCTGATCGCCGTCGCCGCCCTCCTCGTCCTCGCGGGCCGCCTCGGCGACCGGTACGGGCACCGCCGGATGTTCGCCCTCGGCATCACGGGCTTCGGCGCGACCGCCGCCGGGATCGGGCTGGCGCCCGGCATCGACTGGGTCATCGGACTGCGCGTCGCCCAGGGGGTCTTCGGGGCACTCCTCCAGCCCGCCACGCTGGGCATGCTGCGCGCCGCCTTCCCGCCGGACCGGCTGGCCCGGCCGATCGCGCTGCGCACCGCCGCGATCGGGCTGGCGGCGGCGGTGGGGCCCCTGGCGGGCGGGGCGCTGACGGCGCACCTCGGCTGGCGGGCGGTCTTCCTCCTCCAGGCCGTGCCCGCCGTCGCCGTGGGGCTCGCGGCCCTCGCCGCCCGCCCGGACGCGCCTCCCGCCGCGCCGCCAGGCCCGCACCCGACACCCCGCCCGGGCGGTCTCGACCTCGCCGGAGCGGCCCTGCTCGCGGCGACCCTCGGCGCCCTCGTGCACATGCTCGTCACCGTGCCCGAGACCGGCTGGACGGCCCCGACGGCGGCGGCCGCCGTCGCGGGAGTGCTCGCCGCGCTCGTGTTCGCGCGGCATGAACGCCGCGCCCCGTACCCGCTCCTCCCGCGGGCCGTCCTCCGCGCGGCGGGGGTGCGGCCCGCGCTCGCCGCGCTGGTGGCCGCGTCGGCGGCGATGTTCGGCGTGCTGTTCTGCGCGACGTACTTCCTCCAGTACGTGCAGGGGTGCGACGCCCTGGGCAGCGGGCTGGTCGCGCTGCCGGTGGCGTGCGCGATGGTGCTCGGCGCGCCGCTCGCACCCCGGCTCGCGCGCCGGTGGGGCGACCGGCGGACGTCCGTCGCGGCGATGGGCCTGCTCGCGCTCGGCACCCTGCTGCTGTCCCGCCTCGACGCGTCGGCGCCGTGGTGGGAGGCCGGCGCGGGGTTCGCCTGCCTCGGTGCGGGTTTCACCACGGTGATGGTCACGGCCACGGCGGTGATCGTCCGGCAGATCCCCACGGAGCACGCGGGCGTCGCGGGCGGCCTCCAGCAGACGGCGATGAGCATCGGCCCGGCCGCGGGCGTCGCCACCGCGGGCGCCCTTCTCGCGGCGACCGCCCCCCGCGGCTTCACCGCCGTCCCGGTGCTCCTCGCCGCCCTCCCGCTCCTCGGCGTCCTGGCCGCGTCCGCCCTGCCGGGACGCGGACGGAACCGCTCCGGCGGTCGCCGCCACTCCGGCCCCGCCCACCAGGACCGCCCCCCGGTCCGGGAGGCGTGAGGGCACGCCGAAAGCGCACGCGTCCAATGTCACACCGGCTTCGCACCGGTGTCCGGGCATGACCACATCGCGGTCATGTACTAGAGTTATCTCGACATCGAGATATCTGCCGAAGGCGTACCGCAAGCCGCCAGTCGGTAAGGGTTACCTAACTAAGCCTTACCTTAGCGGATCGGCGAGGACCCGTGGCGGCAGCATGGACGTAGTACGCGCACATTGATGAAGGAGACTGTCGTGTCGGCGAACAGCTTCGACGCCCGCAGCACGCTGCGCGTGGGCGACGAGTCGTACGAGATCTTCAGGCTGGACAAGGTCGAGGGCTCCGCGCGCCTCCCCTACAGCCTCAAGGTCCTCCTGGAGAACCTGCTCCGCACCGAGGACGGCGCGAACATCACCGCCGACCACATCCGCGCGCTCGGCGACTGGGACTCCCAGGCCCAGCCCAGTCAGGAGATCCAGTTCACGCCGGCCCGCGTGATCATGCAGGACTTCACCGGCGTGCCCTGTGTCGTCGACCTCGCCACCATGCGTGAGGCCGTGAAGGAGCTCGGCGGAGACCCGGCGAAGATCAACCCGCTGGCCCCGGCCGAGCTGGTCATCGACCACTCCGTCATCGCCGACAAGTTCGGCACCGCCGACGCCTTCGGCCAGAACGTCGAGCTGGAGTACGGCCGCAACCGCGAGCGCTACCAGTTCCTGCGCTGGGGCCAGACCGCCTTCGACGAGTTCAAGGTCGTCCCGCCCGGCACCGGCATCGTCCACCAGGTGAACATCGAGCACCTGGCCCGCACCGTCATGGTCCGTAACGGACAGGCGTACCCGGACACCCTCGTCGGCACCGACTCGCACACCACCATGGTCAACGGCCTCGGTGTGCTCGGCTGGGGCGTCGGCGGCATCGAGGCCGAGGCCGCGATGCTCGGCCAGCCGGTCTCCATGCTCATCCCGCGCGTCGTCGGCTTCAAGCTCACCGGTGAGCTGACCCCCGGCACCACCGCCACCGACCTCGTCCTCACGATCACCGAGATGCTGCGCAAGCACGGCGTCGTCGGCAAGTTCGTCGAGTTCTACGGCGAGGGCGTCGCCGCCACGAGCCTCGCCAACCGCGCCACCATCGGCAATATGTCGCCGGAGTTCGGCTCCACCGCCGCGATCTTCCCGATCGACGGCGAGACGCTGAACTACCTGAAGCTGACCGGCCGCAGCGAGCAGCAGGTCGCCCTCGTCGAGGCGTACGCCAAGGAGCAGGGCCTCTGGCTGGACCCGGCCGCCGAGCCGGACTTCTCCGAGAAGCTGGAGCTGGACCTCTCCACGGTCGTCCCCTCCATCGCCGGCCCGAAGCGCCCGCAGGACCGTATCGTCCTCGCGAACGCCGCCGAGCAGTTCAAGAGCGATGTGCGCAACTACGTGGACTCGGTCGACGAGGCGGGCAAGGAGTCCTTCCCGGCCTCCGACGCCCCGGCCGTCACCAACGGCGTCCCGTCCAACCCGGTCACCGTGACCGCCCCCGACGGCTCGACCTACGAGATCGACCACGGCGCCGTCACCGTCGCCGCGATCACCTCCTGCACCAACACCTCGAACCCGTACGTCATGGTCGCCGCCGCCCTGGTGGCCAAGAAGGCGGTCGAGAAGGGCCTGACCCGCAAGCCGTGGGTCAAGACCACCCTCGCCCCGGGCTCCAAGGTCGTCACCGACTACTTCGACAAGGCGGGCCTGACCCCGTACCTGGACAAGGTCGGCTTCAACCTGGTCGGCTACGGCTGCACCACCTGCATCGGCAACTCCGGCCCGCTGCCGGAGGAGGTCTCCAAGGCGGTCAACGACCACGACCTCGCCGTCACCTCGGTCCTCTCCGGCAACCGGAACTTCGAGGGCCGCATCAACCCCGACGTCAAGATGAACTACCTGGCCTCCCCGCCGCTGGTCGTCGCGTACGCCATCGCGGGCTCCATGAAGGTGGACATCACCAAGGACGCCCTCGGCACCGACCAGGACGGCAAGCCGGTCTTCCTGGAGGACATCTGGCCCTCCGAGGCCGAGGTCAACGACGTCGTGGCGAACGCCATCGGCGAGGACATGTTCAACAAGTCCTACCAGGACGTCTTCGCGGGCGACGCCCAGTGGCAGGCGCTGCCGATCCCGACCGGCAACACCTTCGAGTGGGACACCGAGTCCACCTACGTCCGCAAGCCCCCGTACTTCGAGGGCATGACGATGGAGACCACCCCGGTCACCGACATCTCCGGCGCCCGGGTGCTCGCCAAGCTCGGCGACTCGGTCACCACCGACCACATCTCCCCGGCCGGCGCCATCAAGGCGGACACCCCGGCGGGCAAGTACCTCACGGAGCACGGCGTCGAGCGCCGCGACTTCAACTCCTACGGCTCGCGCCGGGGC
This sequence comes from Streptomyces sp. NPDC005805, assembly GCF_040630445.1. Classification (NCBI taxonomy): domain Bacteria; kingdom Bacillati; phylum Actinomycetota; class Actinomycetes; order Kitasatosporales; family Streptomycetaceae; genus Streptomyces; species Streptomyces sp. NPDC005805. The sequence goes on along the minus strand of NZ_JBEXXN010000002.1, from coordinate 98,884 downwards.
AACCACGAGGTCATGATCCGCGGCACCTTCGCCAACATCCGCCTGCGCAACCAGATCGCGCCGGGCACCGAGGGCGGCTACACCCGCGACTTCACCCAGGACGGCGGCCCGGTCTCCTTCATCTACGACGCCTCGCAGAACTACCAGGCCGCCGGCACCCCGCTGGTCATCCTGGCCGGCAAGGAGTACGGCTCCGGCTCGTCCCGCGACTGGGCGGCCAAGGGCACCGCGCTCCTCGGCGTCAAGGCGGTCGTCGCCGAGTCCTACGAGCGCATCCACCGCTCGAACCTCATCGGCATGGGCGTCCTCCCGCTCCAGTTCCCGGAGGGCGCCTCGGCCGACTCCCTGGGCCTGACCGGCGAGGAGACCTTCTCCGTCACCGGCGTGACCGAGCTGAACGACGGCACCACCCCGCGCACGGTCAAGGTCACCACCGACACGGGCGTCGAGTTCGACGCGGTCGTCCGTATCGACACCCCGGGTGAGGCGGACTACTACCGCAACGGCGGCATCATGCAGTACGTCCTGCGGAACCTGATCCGCGGCTGACGCACCACCGGCACCATCGGCACCACCGGCACCACGCGCAGGGGGCCGCATCCCGTCACCGGGGTGCGGCCCCCTTCCGCGTGGTGCCCGTCCGGTCGATCGGGTGACGCTGCGCGGCGGGCAACATCACCGCCCGGGGAAACGGCAAGTCATGCGGGCATGAGACTCATGCCCCGACGCACCGACAGCACGTCCTCCCGCTCCCGCACTCTCAGGGCGGCCGGCGCCCTGTGCACCGCCGCCGCGGTCGCCGCCCTGCTGACCGGCTGCGGCCAGGACGCGGACGGCTCGGCGAGCGGCACGGCCACCACCGAGGCCGCGCGCGCCGTACCGAAGCAGACCACGACCGCCTCCCCGACCGGGGATCTGACCCCGGCCCAGCAGCAGCGCAAGCAGGTCCTGGACGCCACCGAGACCACCTGGGACGAGGCGGCCGGGACGGCCACCGGCGAGGTGTCCGGCAGCACGCTGATCGCCCTCGACCTGGAGGGCCTCGACGACGACGATGACGACGCGAGCGCCAGCCCGACGGGCACGGCCAGTCCGACCGACACCGCGAGCCCCACCGACACCGCTAGCCCGACCGGCACCGGTAGCCCCACCGGCTCGCCCAGCCCCTCGCCGGGCACCCCGGTCTGGCACGCCGAGGTCGCCGAGGAGGACGGCACGGTCCACATCGTGCGCATCGACGGCGTCACCGGCGGGGTCATCGAGACCCGCGAGGAGACCGACCAGGACGCGAACGACAAGCAGGAGGTCACCCGCCTCCTCGACGGCGCCACCCAGACCGCCGAGCAGGCGGCCAAGGCGGCCACCGACCGGCAGCAGGGCACGGTCACCTCGGTGGAACTGGGCGACGGCGAGGGCGACGCGGTCGTCTGGGCGGTCGACGTGGTCGGCTCCGACTGGAACAAGACCGACTTCCAGATCAGCGCATCGGACGGCTCGATCGTCCGCGAGGAGACCGACGAGAACTGACGGCCCGCTCAGGCCCGAAGACACGAAGACACGAAGACGCGAAGACGCGAAGGGGCCGCATCCCGTCCGGGATGCGGCCCCTCGCCGTGCGGGTCCGCACGGCGGACCCGCCGTGCGGACCGGCGGCTCAGCCCAGGAGTTCCACCTCCGCCAGCGTGCCCGCGCCTGCGGCGACCAGACGGTAGTGGGCGTAGCCGGAGCCCGGGCGGTCCACGGTGAAGACCCGGGTCTGGCGGTCCCAGGCGAAGCGCTCACCGGCCCGCTTGTCCAGGTCGCTCCAGCGCTCCCCGTCCGCCGAGCCCTGGAGGGTCCAGCCGGCCGGGGCCTTGTCCCGGGCGGCGGAGGTCAGGGTGTACTGGACGACCCGGCTGCCCTCCTTGACCGGCAGGTCGAGCGCGGTGAACTCGGCCGAGGTCGCCGAGGTGTTGTCCGTGAGCGGGCCGGTGGCGGTGCCCACGTCCTTCCGGGGTGAAGGGGCCTTGTCGTCCCGGGTGAGGGAGACCGGGGCCGCGTTCTTCCCCGTGCCCCAGGCGGACGGCTTCGGGCCCATCGCGAACTCCAGGGTGCCGCCCTTCGCGATCTCCCGGTGCGGCAGCGCGGTCGAGGTCCAGGTCTTCCCGTTGACCTTCAGGCCCTGGACGTAGATGTTCTTCGCGCTGTTCTTCGGGGCCTTCACGACCAGCTTGCGGCCGTTCTCCAGCTCCACGGTCGCCTTGGTGAACAGGGGCGAGCCGATGGCGTACTCGCCGCTGCCCATCACCAGTGGGTAGAAGCCGAGGGCGGAGAAGAGGTACCAGGCCGACTGCTCGCCGTTGTCCTCGTCGCCGTGGATGCCCTGGCCGATCTCGCTGCCGATGTAGAGGCGGGAGAGGACCTCGCGCACCTTCTCCTGCGTCTTCCACGGCTGGGAGGCCGCGTTGTACATGTAGGTGGCGTGGTGGGCGACCTGGTTGGAGTGGCCGTACATGCCCATCCGCACATCACGGGCCTCGGTCATCTCGTGGATCACCGACCCGTAGCTGCCCGTGAACTCGGGTGAGGCCGTCTCGGGGGTGGAGAAGTAGGTGTCCAGCTTCTCGCCCAGGCCCGCCCGGCCGCCGTACAGGTTGGCCAGGCCCCGGCTGTCCTGCGGAGCGGTGAAGGCGTAGCCCCAGCCGTTGGTCTCCGTGTAGTCGTAGCCCCAGATCCGCGGGTCGTACTGGCCGGACGGCACCCGCCAGTCGCCCTTCAGGCTGCGGCCCTGGAAGAAGCCCGCCTCCTTGTCGAAGAGGGTCACGTACTTGCGGGCCCGGTTGGTGAAGTACTCCGCCTCCCCCTTGTACCGGTCCTTGCCGGTCTTCTTGTGGAGGGAGCGGGCCATCTCCGCGATGCCGTAGTCGTTGAGGTAGCCCTCCAGCGACCAGCTCAGGCCCTCGTGGGTGGAGGTGGAGGCGTAGCCGAGGAACGGGGAGGTCTCCATGCCCTTGCGGCCGACGCCGGAGGACGGCGGGACCACGGTCGCGTTCTTCAGGGCCGCCTCGTACGCGGCCTCCGCGTCGAAGTCCACGCCCTTGACGTGTGCGTCGGCGAAGGCGACGTCGGAGCTGGTGCCCGTCATCAGGTCGGCGTAGCCGGGGGAGGACCAGCGGGAGATCCAGCCGCCGTCCTTGTACTGCTGGACGAAGCCGTCGACCAGTTCGCCGGCTCTCTTCGGGGTGAGGAAGGAGTACGCCGGCCAGGTCGTCCGGTAGGTGTCCCAGAAGCCGTTGTTGACGTACACCTTGCCGTCGACCAGCTTGGCGCCGGTGTGGGTCGGGGTGTCCGGGCCGGTCATCGGGGAGAAGGGGCTCGCGTACCGGTACTTCGGCCGGGCCTTGGTGCCCACGTTCTCGAAACCGGAGTTCGGGTAGAGGTAGAGCCGGTACAGGCTGGAGTAGAGGGTGACCAGCTGGTCGTGGGTGGCGCCCTCGACCTTCACCTTGCCGAGCAGCTTGTCCCACGCCGAGCGGGCCTCGTCGCGGACGCGCTCGAAGCGGGCGGAGGCGGGGAGTTCATCGGCCAGGTTCTTCTTCGCCTGGTCCACGCTGATCAGCGAGGTCGCTATCCGCAGGGTCACCGTCCGGTCCCGGCCGGCGTCGAACCGCATCCGGCCGCTGACGCCCTCGGCGGCGGAGTCGGTGACCGGGGCGTCGAAGACGCCGTGCACGAACAGCCGGGTGGCGCCCGTGGACAGACCGCTCTTGACGTCCGAGAATCCGGTGAAGGAGCGGGTCTCCGGGTCGAGGGTGAGACCGCCCTCCTGGGTGACGTTGTCGAAGATCACGCTCGCGTCGTCACCGGGGAAGGTGAAGCGCATCATCGCCGCGTGGTCGGTCGGCGCCATCTCGGCCTTCAGGCCGTTCTCGAAGGTGACCGCGTAGTGGTGCGGGCGGGCCGTCTCGTTCTCGTGCCGGAAGGGCAGGGCGCGCGCGGTCCGGGAGGTGTCCGGCGTGCCCGCCTCGGCGGACGGCATCACCTGGAAGGTCTGCCGGTCGCCCATCCAGGGGCTCGGCTCATGGCTGGTGCTGAAGGACTGGAGGGTGGGCAGGTTGTCCGCGTTGTTGCCCCGGGAGTACTCGTACAGCCAGCTCCTGGAGGCGGCGTTGGTCACCGGCGTCCAGAAGTTGAAGCCGTGCGGGACGGCGGTGGCGGGGAAGGTGTTGCCCCGGGAGTAGGCACCGCTGGAGTTGGTGCCCCGGACGGTGGAGGCGTAGTCCGCCGGGTGCGCCTGCTTCTTCGGCGGCTGCTCGGGGCGGAGGGTGATGTCGTCCACCCAGCCCTGGAACTTCGCCGGGCCCTTGGGGGAGTCGTAGGCGACGAGGATCCGGTCGACGGTCTTGCCCGCGGCGACGGTGCCGATACCGGAGGAGACCGCGTTCCACTGGTTGACGTAGAGGCGCTTGGCCGCGCCCTGGCCCCGCGGGCTGAGCCCGCCGCCGTGGGAGTCGACCGCGCCCAGCTCGCTCAGATAGGTGCCGTCGGTGAAGGCGAGGTCCACGGCGACGTTGGTGGCCGGGTAGTTCAGGTCCGTCTCCGACATCTGCGGATAGACCTTGTACGAGAGCGCGGTGTCGCGGCGGACCGCCACGTTCACGTCGAAGACCTTGTTGTACGAGTAGGCTCGCCCGTCCGGCTGGTGGGTGCCCGCGTAGCGCAGGGCCCGCTTGCCGGTGAAGCCGGCCCCGGCCTTGGCGGTGGGGGAGCCGCTCGGGCCGCGGTCCACCTGGGTGCGCATGTCGTCGGGGACGGGGGCGCTGGTGTCGCCGTCGGAGAACTGCACATCGGCCAGCTGGGTGGCCGAACCACCGTTGTTCTTCGTGATCTCCAGCCGGTAGTGCGCGTACGGGGTGACCTCGGCCGGGTCGCCGATCTCGTACGTCTTCGTCTGGAAGCGCCCGGAGAAGGACTCGCCCGCCCGGGTGTCGAGGACGGTCCACTCCTTACCGTCGGCGGAGCCCTTGAGGGTCCAGTCCTTCGGGTCGCGCTCGGCGTGGTCGTTGGCGGAGGTGAGGGCGTAGGCGGCGAGCTTCACCGGCTCGGAGGTGTCGAACTCGAGCCAGGCGGTGGACTCGAAGGTGAGCCACTTGCTGCCGGGCTGGAGGTCGACGAGGTTCTCCTTGGTCTCGCCCGAGCCCGCGTTCTCGCCGCTCGCGCGGACCTCGGTCACCCGGTCGGTGACGTTCCCGGGAATTCCGCCGGCGAATCCGCCGTCCACCCCGGATGCCCGCTTCTTTCCGTCCCTGCCGACTTCGACGGTATGACGCCAGTCGGGCTCTGCTTCGTCCGATTCGAAGGAGGAGCTGAATTCGCGGTCCGCGGAGGGGGATTGTCCCTGCTGTCCGGGGATCGCGACGGCCGCCGAAGGGGCCGTCAACACGAGGATCGAGGCGCTCACCGCCAGGGTGACCGCGCGGATTTGTCGGTGCCGGGGTCGGTGTCTGGGCTGCATCCCGGGTCATTCCTCCTGGGGAAGGTCCGTTGGACAACGTTGTCAGACGGAAAGTGCAGGCTCCAGTAGGGAGGCAAGTGTCGTACGGTGTCAAGGGTGTTGACGGTGCGACCATGGCGCAATCCGCCGTTCCGTGAAGAATGCAGAGGCCGTAAAGGGTGCAGACGGGGTTCATGTGTCCGCGAGGTCTCAACTCGGGAAAGACTGCCGTCCAACCTTGCTTTCGATCTTGCTCCCTCGCCGGGAAGTGGACTATACCTGTCGGCGTCCGCATAGCTGTTCCACAAGGTGGCGGGCAGGGGGGACGGCGACGGCCGTGGTCGTGCGGACCGTCGGCCGTGAATTCGCCCGTTCCCGCCGCCCGCCGTGCACGACCCGAGCTTCACTGCGTTTCCCTTCGGGAGAGCAGCAGCAACTGACCGCGGTGGCGGGGCCCCTTGCCTGAGGCGTACGAGGCGGGCGAACCGGTACACCGCCAGAGTCCTGGAGAAGGCGAGGACTTGAGCATGGGATCCACCTCCACCTCGACCCACACGCACGGCGGCGAAGGTTTCGGCCGGCGTGATCTGATCAAGCGGTCGGCCGCTCTCGGTCTGATCGCCGTGCCCACCATGAGCTTTCTGTCCGCCTGCGCGAGCAGCGGAAGCGGCAAGGACCAGGAGAAGCAGAAGGGCGAGGTGACCAAGGACAACCCCTTCGGCGTCACCAAGGGCGGCACCCTCGACGTCGTCATCTTCAAGGGCGGCTTCGGCGACCAGTACGCCATCGAGTGGGAGAAGCTCTACAAGGCCAAGTGGGGTCCGGAGATCAGCCACCTGGGCACCCAGGAGATCACCGGCAAGCTCCAGCCGCGCTTCAACGCGGGCAACCCGCCGGACGTCGTCGACAACTCCGGCGCCCAGCAGATCAAGCTCGACGTGCTGCACAAGAACGGGCAGCTCGCGGACCTGACCGAACTGCTGGAGGCCCCCGCGCCGGACGACCCGTCCAAGAAGGTCAAGGACATCCTCGTCCCCGGCACCGCCGACAAGGGCTTCATCGGCGGCAAGATGCACTCCCTGAACTACGTCTACACGGTCTGGGGACTCTGGTACTCCGGCAAGCTCTTCCAGGACAAGGGCTGGGAGGTGCCGAAGACCTGGGACGACTTCCTGGCGATCATGCAGGACGCCAAGAAGCAGAAGATCGGCGGCCTCGCCCACCAGGGCAAGCACCCGTACTACGTCAACGTCATGATCATGGACCTGATCGCCAAGACCGGTGGTCTGGACGCCATGAAGGCGATCGACAACCTCGACCCGAAGGCCTTCGTCGGCAGCGACGCGGCCAGGCAGTCGATCGAGGCGATCTACGAGATCGTCGACAAGGGCCTGCTCATGCCCGGCACCAACTCCCTCGACCACATCGAGTCCCAGACCGCCTGGAACGAGGGCAAGGCCGTCTTCATCCCCTCCGGTTCATGGCTGGAGAACGAGCAGCTCAAGCAGACCCCCGAGGGCTTCGACATGAAGTTCCTGCCGATGCCGCTGCTGCCGGACAGCAAGCTGCCCTTCGAGGCGATCCGCGCCGGCGCCGGCGAGCCCTTCATCGTCCCGGAGAAGGCGAAGAACAAGGTCGGCGGTCTTGAATTCCTGCGCATGATGTGCTCGAAGGAATGGTCGACGAAGTTCGCCCAGGAAGCGAACTCGCTCACCATCGTGCAGGACGGCGTCGACACCACGGTGGAACTCCGCCCCGGCACCAAGTCCGCCATCGAGGCGGTTGAGGCGTGTCCCGTCGACCAGCGTTTCGACTACTTCTACATCAACTGGTACAGCGAGATGGACGAGTCCATCCGCACCGCCTCCGCCGAGCTGATGGCCAAGCGCATTCAGCCCAACGAATGGCTCAAGCGCGCGCAGGCGGCGGTCGACAAGGCGGCCAAGGACCCGGCGAGCAAGAACAACAAGCGTCCGTAGCAGAAGCCGGGAAACCAGGGGCAGGGTGCCATGCAACAGGGAAAGTACCGGTTCGTCACCGGATTTCTGATCGTACCGGTCGTGCTGTACGCGGTCTTCATGATCTGGCCGTACATGCAGACCTTCGGATACTCCTTCACGAACTGGCAGGGCCAGTCGCAGGAGATGAGTTTCGTCGGCTTCGACAACTACACCGCGCTCTTCGCCGACTCGGTGTTCCTGAAGGCCCTGTGGCACAACATCCTGCTCCTGATCTTCCTGCCGATCGCCACCATCCTGCTCGCCCTCTTCTTCGCCTACATGGTGAACGTGGGCGGGCGGGGCGGCTCGGGCGGCATCCGGGGCGTCGCGGGATCGGGGCTCTACAAGATCCTCTTCTTCGTCCCGCACGTCCTGTCCATCGCGATCCTCGCCGTCCTGTGGCGGGCGATCTACCGCGGTGACGTCGCCGGTCTGATCAACGGCGTCTTCATCAAGCTCGGGCTCTCCGACCCGGCCAGCCCGATCGAATGGCTCAACGAACCCGACCTGGTGCTGTGGTGCGTCGCGTTCGTGCTCCTGTGGTGGGGCGTCGGCTTCTACCTCGTCCTCTTCTCGGCGGCCATGCAGTCGGTCCCCAAGGAGATCTACGAGGCCGCCCTCCTCGACGGCGCGAGCCGCACCCAGTCCTTCTTCAAGGTCACCCTCCCGCTGCTGTGGGACACCGTGCAGACCGCCTGGGTCTACCTCGCGATCCTCGCCATGGACTGCTTCGCGCTCATCTCCGTGATGACGCCCGGCAACAGCTTCGGCGGCGGACCGGACCACAACAGCGAGGTCATGGCGACCTATCTGATGCGTAACTTCCTCTCCTTCGGGAAGAGCGGCTACGCCTGCGCGATGGGCGTGGTGATCCTCGGCCTCACGCTGATCCTGTCCCTCGTCACGCTGCGGATCAGCCGCCGCGAGCGCATCGAATACTGAGCGGGGAACCACGCCATGTCCAACACCCGGATCATCCCCGGCGCCGTCAAGGACGACGCGGTGCCCGGCCAGCGGGACCCCAAGAGCGCGGGCAGGCCGGCCGGCGGCCCGACCGGCCGCGACAACGAGGGCAGGGTCCTCAACGTCTTCTCCCACGGCTTCCTGATCCTGTGGGCCGTGATGATCGTGCTGCCGCTCTTCTGGCTGCTGCTCGGCTCCTTCAAGACCGACCGCGAGATCGGCTCCAGCGCCTGGTCCTGGCCGTCCAACTGGAACTTCGACGCCTTCGGACGGGCCTGGGAGAAGGGGATCGGCGACTACTTCGCCAACACCCTGATCGTGCTGGCCTTCTCCATCCCGCTGACCATGCTGCTGGGCGCGATGGCCGCCTACGTCCTGGCGCGCTACGAGTTCCCCGGCAACCGCTTCTTCTACTACTTCTTCGTCGCCGGCGCGATGTTCCCGGTGTACCTCGGCCTGGTGCCGCTGTACTTCCTGGTCGACATGCTCGGCATGCTCAACACCTACCAGGGCCTGATCCTGGTCTACGTCGCCTACTCGCTGCCGTTCACCGTCTTCTTCATGCACGCCTTCTTCCGGACGCTGCCGACGGCCATACACGAGGCGGCGGTCATCGACGGCGCCTCGCACACCCGGATCTTCTTCCAGGTGATGGTCCCGATGGCGAAGCCGGGCCTGCTGAGCGTCGGCATCTTCAACGTGCTGGGCCAGTGGAACCAGTACATCCTCCCGATGACCCTGATGCAGCAGCAGAGCGGCTTCGACAAGGACCGCTCGGTCCTCACCCAGGGACTGGTCCTCCTCAACCAGCAGCAGGGGTACGAGGGCGACCTGCCGGTGATCTTCGCCGGTATGACGATCGCGATGCTGCCGGTGATCGTGGTCTACCTCTCCTTCCAGCGCCAGGTGCAGTCGGGTCTGACGGCCGGCACCCTCAAGTGACACCGGGGCCCCCGGGGCCCTGCCGCCTGTGCCGCCCGTGTCGTCCGGTCCACCACCGGACGGCACGGGCGGGCCGCGTTTCCGGGCCGTGAACCCGTGCTCATCGGAGGATGCGCCCGCTCAAGGTCTTGACGGAATAACCCCCTGGGAGTTGAACTCAGAGTTCAATAGTTGGAGATAGCCGGGAAGCCGTGGCGCGATCCCGGCCGGGGGCGGCCGTCGCGCCGCCCACCGGGGGCAGGAGTGGATGAGTCGATGGAGACTCCGGGATCGCAGACGTCTCTGCACCGGGCCAACCTGGAGCGTGTCGTGCGCGCGGTGCGCATGGCGGGGTCGCTGACACAGGCGGAGATCGCCAGAACCACCGGCCTCTCCGCGGCCACGGTCTCCAACATCGTGCGGGAGCTGAAGGACGGCGGCACGGTCGAGGTGACGCCCACCTCGGCGGGCGGGCGCCGGGCCCGCAGCGTCTCGCTCAGCGGTGACGCGGGCATCGTGATCGGCGTCGACTTCGGACACACCCATCTGCGCGTCGCCATCGGCAACCTCGCCCACCAGGTGCTGGCCGAGGAGGCGGAGCCGCTGGACGTGGACGCCTCGTCCGCGCAGGGCTTCGGCCGGGCCGAGGCCCTGGTCAACCGGCTCGTGGAGACCACCGGCATCGGCCGGGACAAGGTCATCGGCGTCGGCCTCGGCGTCCCCGGCCCCATCGACGTGGAGTCCGGCACCCTGGGCTCGACCGCCATCCTCCCGGGCTGGACCGGCATCAACCCCAGCGAGGAGCTCTCCGCCCGCCTCGGCGTGCCCGTCTACGTCGACAACGACGCCAACCTCGGCGCCCTCGGCGAGATGGTCTGGGGCGCCGGCCGGGGCGCCAAGGACCTGGCGTACATCAAGGTCGCCAGCGGTGTCGGCGCCGGCCTGGTGATAGACGGCCAGATCTACCGCGGCCCGGGCGGCACGGCCGGCGAGATCGGGCACATCACCCTCGACGAGTCCGGCCCGGTCTGCCGCTGCGGCAACCGAGGCTGCCTGGAGACCTTCGCCGCCGCCCGCTATGTGCTGCCGCTGCTCCAGCCCAGCTACGGCGGGGACCTCACCATGGAGCGGGTGGTCCAGCTGGCCCGCGAGGGCGATCCCGGCTGCCGGCGGGTGGTCGCGGACGTCGGCCGGCACATCGGCAGCGGCGTGGCCAATCTGTGCAATCTGCTCAACCCGAGCCGGGTGGTGCTCGGCGGCGATCTGGCGGAGGCTGGTGAGCTGGTACTCGGGCCCATAAGGGAGTCCGTGTCCCGGTACGCGATCCCCAGCGCCGCCCGGCAGCTCGCCGTGGCCCCCGGGGCCCTGGGCGGGCGTGCCGAGGTGCTGGGCGCACTGGCCCTGGTGCTCAGCGAGATGGGCGATTCGACGCTTCTGCACGGTGTGGACGGCGCCGTGAACACCGCCGTGCCCGCCTTCACTTAGATAACGAATGGCACCGTTGTCATCTCGTTAAGGATTTACTCCTTGACGCCGACGGCGGGGCCGAGTTGACTTCCAGCCACCTCGGCCGCAGCGACGCGGCCTCGTCAGGGAGGTTTACATCGTGAACGCACATCTGCGTCGTGCCGCCGTAGCTGTCGCCGCCTCGGCCATGGCCGTCTCGCTCGCGGCCTGTGGTAGCGCCAAGGAGTCCGGCGACAGCGCCTCGGAGTCCTCCGCGAAGAAGGGCGACGACCTCACGATCGGTCTGCTCCTGCCGGAGAACCAGACCGCGCGCTACGAGAAGTTCGACAAGCCGCTCATCGAGAAGAAGATCAGCGAGCTGACCAACGGCAAGGCCAAGGTCGTCTACGCCAACGCCAAGCAGGACGCCACCCTGCAGACGCAGCAGGTCGACACCATGATCACCAACAAGGTCGACGCCCTGATCCTGGACGCGGTCGACGCCAAGGCCATCGCGGGCGGCGTGAAGAAGGCCAAGGAGGCCGGCATCCCGGTCGTCGCCTTCGACCGCCTCGCCGAGGGCCCGATCGACGCCTACACCTCCTTCGACAACGAGGAGGTCGGCCACGTCCAGGGCAAGGCCCTGGTCGAGGCGCTCGGCGACAAGGCCAAGGACGGCCAGATCGTGATGATGAACGGCGCGATCACCGACCCGAACGCCGCGCTGTTCAAGAAGGGCGCGCACGCCGAGCTCGACGGCAAGGTGACCGTCGGCAAGGAGTACGACACCAAGGAGTGGAAGCCGGAGAACGCCAACTCCAACATGGAGGCCGCGATCTCGGCGATCGGCAAGGACAAGATCGTCGGCGTCTACTCCGCCAACGACGGCATGGCGGGCGGCATCATCACCGCCCTCAAGGGCGCCGGCATCTCCCCGCTGCCGCCGGTCACCGGCCAGGACGCGGAGCTCGCCGGTGTGCAGCGCATCGTCGCGGGCGAGCAGTTCATGAGCGTCTACAAGCCGTACGCGCCGGAGGCCGCCGCCGCGGCCGAGATGGCCGTCGCGCTGGCCAAGGGCGAGTCGCTCGACTCCATCGCCAAGGAGAAGGTCGACAGCCCGACCACCAAGGGCGTCCCGTCGGTGCTCGTCCCGGTCGTCTCGCTGACCAAGGAGAACATCCAGGACACCGTGATCAAGGACGGCGTCTACACCGTCCAGGAGATCTGCACGCCGAAGTTCAAGGCGGCGTGCGACGAGCTGGGCCTGAAGTAGCCCGGCCGCCGGCTCCAGCCGGCACCGCTCGGGACGCGCGCGCCGTGTCCCGGGGCCGCTCGCGGAGCCCCTCGGACCCCGTCCGGGAGGCTCCGCACAGCCCGGGACCACACCGCCCCGCAGAAACCTCCCGGTGCCCCGCTCCGCCCTCAGCCCCCGCTGCGGGGCGGGGTACCGGAAGGAACGTTTCGCGCGGCACAGCCGCCGTCCACCCCCTACTCTGCTCAGCCACCGCGCCGCCTGCCCGGCGCGGCATCCCCGCCGGTCAGGCGGCGAAGGAGATGGTTCACGTGTCCGCTACGCCCGTGTTGGCGTTGCGCGGGGTCTCCAAGCGGTTCGGTGCCGTCCAGGCGCTCACCGACGTAGAGCTTGAGGTCCACGCCGGTGAGGTGGTCGCCCTGGTCGGCGACAACGGCGCCGGAAAGTCCACGCTGGTCAAGACGATCGCCGGCGTGCATCCCATCGACGAGGGCGCGATCGAGTGGGAGGGCCGCAAGGTCTCCATCACCCGCCCGCACGACGCCCAGAACCTGGGGATCGCGACCGTCTACCAGGACCTCGCGCTCTGCGACAACATCGACGTCGTCGGCAACCTCTACCTCGGCCGCGAGCTCCGCAAGCGCGGGGTCCTCGACGAGGTCGAGATGGAGCGCCGCGCCCTCGAACTGCTGAAGACGCTGTCCATCCGCATCCCCAGCGTCCGTATCCCGATCGCCTCGCTCTCCGGCGGTCAGCGCCAGACCGTCGCCATCGCCCGCTCGATGCTCGGCGAGCCCAAGCTCGTCATCCTCGACGAGCCCACCGCCGCCCTCGGCGTCGAGCAGACCGCACAGGTGCTCGACCTGGTGGAGCGGCTGCGCGAGCGCGGCCACGCCGTCATCCTCATCAGCCACAACATGGCCGACGTCAAGGCCGTCGCCGACAAGGTCGCGGTGCTGCGCCTCGGCCGGAACAACGGCGTCTTCGAGGTCAAGTCGACCTCGCAGGAAGAGATCATCTCCGCCATCACCGGCGCCACGGACAACGCCGTGACCCGTCGTGCGGCGCGCAACGCGGAGGTCCAGAAGTGACCAGTCTCGACAAGACCCCGGACGGCGCCACCACCGACGCCCCGGTCGTCAACCCGGAGGCGGCCCACGACGCGGTCACCGCCGTCGACCCCCGCCTCCTCGTCCGCGAGCAGGGCCTCAAGGGCTACGTCTCCGAGTTCAAGCGGAAGCTGCACGCCGGTGACCTGGGCTCCATCCCGGTCGTCATCGGTCTGATCATCATCGCGGCGATCTTCCAGAGCCTGAACTCGAACTTCCTCTCGGCCGAGAACCTCAGCAACATCGCCGTCACCATGGTCGCCACCGGCATGATGGCCGTCGGCATCATCTTCGTGCTGCTGCTCGGCGAGATCGACCTCTCCGTCGGCTCCGTCAGCGGTGTCTCCGGCGCCATCGTCGCCGTCCTCAGCGTCACCCACGGCATGAACGAGTGGCTGGCCCTGCTGGTCGCCCTCGCCTCGGGTGCCGCGATCGGCGCGGTGCACGGCTTCTTCTTCGCCCGCATCGGTGCCCCGGCCTTCGCCGTCACCCTGGCCGGCCTGCTGTTCTGGCTCGGCTTCATGCTCCAGCTGCTCGGCGAGAACGGCACCATCAACCTCGACGGCGAGGGCGTGGTCGGGCAGCTGACCACGTACTACTTCACCGACGTGGCCGCCGCCTACGGCCTCGCCGCCCTCGCGGTGGCCGGCTTCTTCCTCTCGTCCTTCCTGGACAACCGCCGCCGCGCCGCCGCGGGCGTGCCCTCCCGGCCGCTCGCCGACATCGTGCTGCGCACCGCGGTCCTCGCGGTGATCGCCTTCGCCGCCGCCGTGATGTTCAACCAGTACAAGGGCCTCCCGCTGGCCCTGGTGCTCTTCCTCGCCGTCCTGGTGATCACGGACTTCGTGCTCCGCCGCACCGCCTACGGCCGGAAGATCTTCGCCCTCGGCGGCAGCGTCGAGGCGTCCCGCCGCGCGGGCATCAACGTCACCGCGGTCCGGGTCTCGGTCTTCGCGCTGGCCGGCTTCTTCGCGGCGGTCGGCGGCCTCTTCTGGGCCTCCAAGATCGCCGCCGCCAACCAGAGCGCCGGCGCCGGCGACCTGCTGATGAACGTGATCGCCGCGGCCGTCATCGGCGGCACCAGCCTCTTCGGCGGCCGGGGCCGCACCTGGAACGCCCTGCTCGGTGTCATGGTCATCGTCTCGATCCAGTACGGCCTCGCCCTGGAGGGCATCGCCACGCCGATCCAGTACATGATCACCGGTGGCGTCCTCCTCGCCACGGTCGTCATCGACTCCATCACCCGCAAGACGCAGAAGACGGCGGGCCGCGCCTAGAAGGTGTAGAAGGTGTCCTCCTGATCCGCCCCTCCCGTGCCCGGCACCGCCAGACGGTGCCGGGCACGGGCTCTTGCGTGTCGCGCGCCCGGGCCGCTCCCCGCCCCGGTCACCGCCGTTTTCGTGCCACGGCCGTGACACAGAACGCACCGCCGGATGACCAAGATCGCGGCCGGAACACTAGACTTGGGCAATCGGCACGCTCGATCAGCTCGATCAGCTCGAATGCAAGGAGGCAGAGTGACGCAGCCGCGCGAAGCGCGTCCTACCCGGGCGGTGGCGGGCGACGAGCCGGGACTCCTGTCCCGCATCACGGGTCCGCGCGACCTGGACCGGCTCGCCCCCGAGGAGCTGGAGCACCTGGCCGCGGAGATCCGCACCTTCCTGGTCGACGCCGTCTCCAAGACCGGCGGCCACCTCGGCCCGAACCTCGGCGTCGTGGAGCTGACCATCGCGCTCCACCGTGTCTTCGACTCCCCCCGGGACAAGGTCCTGTGGGACACCGGCCACCAGAGCTACGTCCACAAGCTGCTCACCGGACGCCAGGACTTCTCGAAGCTCAAGATGAAGGGCGGCCTCTCCGGCTACCCCTCGCAGGCCGAGTCCGCCCACGACGTCATCGAGAACTCGCACGCCTCCACCGTCCTCGGCTGGGCCGACGGACTGGCCAAGGCCAACGAGATCCTCCGCAAGGACGACCACGTCGTCGCCGTCATCGGCGACGGCGCCCTCACCGGCGGCATGGCCTGGGAGGCGCTGAACAACATCGCCGCCGCCAAGGACCGCCCCCTGGTGATCGTCGTCAACGACAACGAGCGCTCCTACGCGCCCACCATCGGCGGCCTCGCCAACCACCTGGCCACCCTGCGCACCACCGACGGCTACGAGCGCTTCCTCGCCCGCGGCAAGGACATCCTGGAGCGGACCCCCGTCGTCGGGAAGCCGCTCTACGAGACCCTGCACGGCGCCAAGAAGGGCCTCAAGGACTTCATCGCCCCGCAGGGCATGTTCGAGGACCTCGGCCTGAAGTACGTCGGCCCGATCGACGGCCACGACATCGAGGCCCTGGAGTCCGCCCTCGCCCGCGCCAAGCGCTTCGGCGGCCCGGTCATCGTGCACTGCCTCACCGAGAAGGGCCGCGGCTACCAGCCCGCCCTCGCCGACGAGGCCGACCGCTTCCACGCCGTCGGCAAGATCCACCCCGACACCGGTCTGCCGATCTCCTCCTCGGGGCTCGACTGGACCTCCGTCTTCGGCGAGGAGATGGTCAAGCTCGGCCGGGAGCGCGAGGACGTCGTCGCCATCACGGCCGCGATGCTCCAGCCCGTCGGCCTGGACCGGTTCGCCAAGGAGTTCCCCGAGCGGGTCTTCGACGTGGGCATCGCCGAGCAGCACGGCGCGGTCTCCGCGGCCGGCCTCGCCACCGGCGGACTGCACCCGGTCTTCGCGGTCTACGCGACCTTCCTCAACCGCGCCTTCGACCAGGTCCTGATGGACGTGGCCCTGCACCGCTGCGGCGTCACCTTCGTGCTGGACCGGGCCGGCATCACCGGCACCGACGGCGCCTCGCACAACGGTATGTGGGACATGTCGATCCTTCAGGTCGTCCCCGGCCTGCGGATCGCCGCCCCGCGCGACGCCGACCAGGTCCGCGCCCAGCTGCGCGAGGCCGTCCTGGTGGACGACGCGCCGACCGTGGTCCGCTTCTCCAAGGGCGCGGTCGGCCCGGCGGTCAAGGCCGTGGGCACCGTGGGCGGGATGGACGTACTGCGGCACCCCGGCAGCGACCGGCCGGACGTCCTCCTGGTCTCGGTGGGCGCCCTGGCGCCCATGTGCCTGGAGATCGCGGACCTGCTCGACGCCCAGGGGATCTCGGCCACCGTGGTCGACCCGCGCTGGGTCAAGCCGGTCGACGAGGCCCTCGCCCCGCTGGCCGCCCGGCACCGGGTCGTCGTCACCGTCGAGGACAACAGCCGGGCCGGCGGCGTCGGTTCCGCGATCGCGCAGGCCCTGCGCGACGCGGGCGTGGACATGCCGCTGCGCGACTTCGGCATCCCGCCGCGCTTCCTGGACCACGCCTCCCGCAAGGAGGTCATGGCGGAGATCGGCCTCACCGCGCCGGACATCGCCCGCCAGGTGACCGGTCTGGTCTCCACGCTCGACGGGCGCGTCGACAGCGCCGCCGTCGAACCCGTGCGCGACTGATCCCGGGGGCGCGCGCCGCCCCCTCGCACCACCCGCCGGGGCGGGTGCGCCCGGACGTGACCCGTCCGGACGCACCCGCCCCGCCGTCTTCTCCGCACCCCGCCCCCAAGGGACTTGGCGACGGCAGCCCGCGGACCGGGCGGGCGGACGGGGGTGTACGACGTGCCGACCCCGGGCAGGCGGACCACCCTGTAAGGGTGGTCCCACCGGCCCATTCGGTCGAACGAAGACGCTTGGGTGCTCCGCGGACCGGCGACCGTCCCGATCATGGCGGGGACGACAAGCGTGGAGGTGCAGCGGTGAGTACGAGTACCGACCCAGGGGGCGGCAGGAGAGGGGCCTTCCGGACCAAATCGGTCGAGCAGTCGATCCGGGACACGGAAGAGCCGGAGCACAAACTCAAGAAGTCCCTCTCGGCGATGGACCTCACGGTCTTCGGCGTGGGCGTCATCATCGGTACGGGCATCTTCGTCCTCACCGGTGCCGTCGCCAAGGAGACCGCCGGCCCGGCGACCGCCATCGCGTTCGTCGTCTCCGGTGTCGTCTGCGCCCTGGCGGCACTGTGCTACGCCGAGTTCGCCTCGACCGTGCCGGTCGCCGGTTCCGCGTACACCTTCTCGTACGCCTCCCTCGGCGAGTTGCCCGCCTGGATCATCGGCTGGGACCTGGTGCTGGAGTTCGCCCTCGGCACGGCGGTGGTCGCGGTCGGCTGGTCGGGCTATGTACGGTCCCTGCTGGACAACGTGGACTGGCACCTGCCCGCGGCGCTGGAGGGCCCGGACGCGCCGGGCGGCACCTTCGACCTGCTGGCCTTCCTGCTGATCCTGCTGCTGACCGTCATCCTCGTCGTCGGCATGAAGCTCTCCGCCCGCATCACGGCCCTGGTCGTCGCGATCAAGGTGACCGTGGTCCTCATCGTCATCATCGCGGGCCTGTTCTTCATCAAGGCCGACAACTACTCGCCGTTCATCCCCGAGGCCGAGGGCCAGGTCTCCGGATCCGGCTGGGACGCGCCCCTGGTGCAGCTGATGTTCGGCTACGAGCCGACCAACTTCGGCATCATGGGCATCTTCACGGCCGCCTCCATCGTCTTCTTCGCCTTCATCGGCTTCGACGTGGTGGCCACCGCGGCCGAGGAGACCAAGCTGCCGCAGCGCGACATGCCCCGCGGCATCCTCGGCTCCCTGTTCATCTGCACCGTGCTCTATGTGGCCGTCTCCCTGGTGGTGACGGGCATGCAGCACTACAGCGAACTGTCGGTCACCGCACCACTCGCGGACGCCTTCAAGGCGGTGGGCCATCCGTTCTACGCGGGTGTGATCAGCTTCGGGGCCGCGGTCGGTCTGACGACGGTGTGCATGATCCTGCTGCTCGGCCAGACCCGGGTGTTCTTCGCGATGAGCCGCGACGGGCTGCTGCCCCGGTTCTTCTCCGTGACCCACCCGAAGTTCCGCACCCCGTACCGGCCCACCATCCTGCTCGGTGTGGTCATCGCGATCGTCGCCGGCTTCACCAGCATCAACGAGCTGGCCGCCCTGGTGAACATCGGCACCCTGTTCGCCTTCGTCGTCGTCGCGCTCGGCGTGATCATCCTGCGCCGCACGCGGCCCGACCTGCCCCGGGCCTTCCGCACCCCGTGGGTGCCGGTGCTGCCGATCGTGTCGATCGCCGCCTCGGTGTGGCTGATGCTCAACCTGCCCAGCGAGACCTGGTTCCGCTTCGCCGTGTGGATGGCGCTCGGTGTCGTCGTCTACCTCCTGTACGGGCGCCGGCACAGCCGTCTGGGCAAGGGCCTGACGGGCCCGCAGGGACCGTCCGGTCCCGCCGGACCGCCGACGGCGGACGCTCCCCGGTAGTCCGCCCGCTCGCACCCGTGGCCCGGCCCGTTCCTGACGAACGGGCCGGGCCGCGGGCATGTGTGTGCGGGCGGCCGGCGTCAGTCCTGCGGGCCGCGCGGCGGGCGGGCCGCCCACTCGCCGGTCAGGACGGCGATCGCGTCGAGCGCCGCGCGTCCCTCGTCCTCCCGGGTGCGTGCCGCACGGCTGAGTTCCAGGTGGAGGAAGGGCGTCCCGGCGGCCGCCGCGGCTCTGCCCTGGACGTTGCTCCGCCCCTCCAGCGGGCAGTCGCGGACCCAGGCCCGGCACACCGTGAAGTCCCGCTCGCGCAGGGCGTCCGCGAGGACCCGGCCGTCGGCGCGGCCCGCGTCGCCCTTGCCCGTCGAGGCGACCATGTCGTGGTCCGGGACGGAGGAGGGCGCGAAGCCGTGCAGTTGCAGGGCGGGCAGGCCCCGGCGGAAGAGTTCCGCGCAGACCGCGTGGAAGACGGTGTCCCGCCGGTGGGCCACGTCCGAGGCGTCGCCCCGGCCCGCCTCGCGGTGGGCGCCCGCGACGACCAGGACGCCGCCCGCCGCACCGCGCAGCACGTCGACCCCGAGCTTCTCGGTCCCGCTGTCGGCGCGCGGATGGGGCACCTGGACCGACCAGCGCGCGGGGGAGTCCAGGGGGACGTAGACCCGGCCCCAGCCCCGGGGGGAGCGGGCCGACTCGCTGCGGTCGGCGACCTCCGCGTACCGGCGGCCGTCCGCGCGGTCGACGACCGTGCGGATCTCCATGTCGACATCGGCGAGCCGCTCGGCGGCCTGTTCGCGGCGGCCGTCGAGGAGCAGGCCCACCCCGGCGGCGACCGCCGTGCGGTCCTCGCGGCCGGGCCGCCGGTAGCCGGTGTCCTCGTCCATGCCGGCCGTCCAGCGGGTCACGCGGTCGGAGAGGTCGACACCGTCCGGCGACGTGGACCCGGGGCCTCCGCCCGCTTCCGGACTGCTGCCGTTTCCGCCCCCGGGGCGTCCGGCCGGCCCCTCGCGGGCCGCGAAGCCGGCCCACAAGCCGGCGCAGACAAGTGTGACAAGCACCACGCCTGCCACAATCGTTACCGTTTTTGCCCGCTTCATGGTCATCGTCGTACGAAGATATCTCGGTGAAGAGAATAGCCCCGCGCCGGTCGGTGACGACCGGCCTTTCCGTGCTCGCGCTCGTCGCCGGCCTCTCCGCCTGCGGCCCCTTCGGCGGCGATGACGACACCTCCTCCGCGGCCAAGGCCACCGCCCGCAACTTCACCGTGGCGGCGTCCGGGGACATCCTCATCCACCCCCAGCTCGTCGAGCAGGCCCGCAAGGACGCCAAGCGCACCGGCAAGGGCACCGCGGGCCTCGACTTCGAACCGCTGATGGCCGGAGTCACCCCCGTCGTCAGCAAGGCGGACCTGGGCATCTGCCACTTCGAGCCGG
Organism: Streptomyces sp. NPDC005805; assembly: GCF_040630445.1. NCBI lineage: Bacteria > Bacillati > Actinomycetota > Actinomycetes > Kitasatosporales > Streptomycetaceae > Streptomyces > Streptomyces sp. NPDC005805. Next base: position 78,955 of record NZ_JBEXXN010000002.1, on the reverse strand, counting down.
TCGTGGGCAAGCCGGAGGGGCCCTTCGAGAGCTTCCCCGCCTTCCTCGTCCCGCCGCAGATCACCACCGCCGTCAAGGACGCCGGGTACGACAGCTGCTCCACCGCCTCGAACCACACCCTGGACCACGGCTACCCCGGAGTCGTCCGGACCCTGGACGCCCTCGACAAGGCCGGCCTCAAGCACACCGGATCGGCGCGCAGCGCGGCCGAGGCCGCCAAGCCCCTGGTCATGGACGTCAAGGGCGTCAAGGTCGCCCAGCTCGCCTACACCCTCGGCTTCAACGGCAACGAACTGCCGGCGGACAAGCCCTGGGCCGCCAACCTCACCGACCTCGACCGGATCACGGCGGCCGAGAAGGCCGCCCGCGAGGCCGGCGCCGAGGTCGTGATCCTCAGCATCCACTGGGGCCGCGAGAACTGGTCCAACCCCAACCGCTCCCAGCTCCGCCTCGGCCGCCAGATCGCCGAGAAGACCGGGATCGACCTGGTCGTCGGCCACCACGCCCATGTCGTCCAGCCGATGGAGAAGGTCGACGGGACCTGGATCGCCTACGGCCTCGGCAACCACGTCGCCCGGCACGACGTGCCCACCGGGCTGACCGAGGAAGGCGCGATCGGCTGGTTCGAGTTCACCGAACGGGACGGCGGCTGGGACGTCCGGGCCAAGTTCGCGCCGACGTTCGTCGACATCCCGCCCGACCCGGACGAGTCCGGCAACCTGCCCGAGGGAGTCGTCGAGGACCACCGCCTCCTCGACCTCGCCACCGCCCTGCGCGACCCCGGCAAGCTGAGCGACCAGCAGCGCTCCCGCTACCGCCTCGCCTTCGAGCGCATCTCCGGGACCATGCTCAACCGGGGCGCCGCCGACGACGGACTGGAGCCGCTCCAGCCGCTTCCCTAGGGGCCGCCGGCACGCCGCACCAGGCCCGGGGCAACCCCCGCCGGGGGCCCGGGTGGAACGGTTGCCTGTCGCCTTGATCACATTCGCCGGACACCCACAACCCTTCGGCCCGTCAGACGGTCCCATCCGGGGCCGGGGCCGGGGCCGTCCCGCGACCCGGCCCCGCTCGTCCAGCCATCCACGGCGCGCATCGGCGCGCACCACGCAGCTCATCCCGGAGAGGAGCCCTCGTGGCCGCTTCGCCCACGAAGCGGCGGCACAGAGTCCGCCGAAGGGCAGACATGTCCCTGCTCGGCGGCATACGTCCGCCCATAGCCGTGCTGTCGGTCCTGCTGCTCGCCCTGGCGGGCGTCACCGCCCTTTCCCTCGGACGTGTGGACAACCGCGCCGTCCCCGAGGCCGTGCTCACCTCCCAGCAGCACTTCGCCGAGGACGGCGCGATCGCCATGCGCGCCTCCATCGACGAGAGCGTCACCGACCTGACGCGCACCACCGAGCTGTTCAACGCCGGTGAGCCGGTGCCCGCCGACGCCGTACTCGACAAGCTCGGCAGCGTGTACCAGAAGTGGCTCGGCACGGCCGTCGTCGAGATCTCCTCCGGAAAGCTGCTCGCCGCCCGCGGCGAGAACGTGCCCCTGACCGCGATCGACCGCGAGGCACTCCGCGGCGAGCAGGGCCTCGCACCCCGCATGGTCAGACTGCCCAACGGCGAGACGCGCATGCTCTCCTTCGGGCTGCTGAACTGGAAGGGCGAGCCCCAGAAGCTCCTCGTCGCCTCCAGCGGCCTGAAGTTCCCCGGCATCAGCCTCGGCAAGTTCCGGGCCATCGCCGTGATCGACCAGGAGGGGCACGTCCTCAGCCAGGACGGCATCCCCGAGCCCGAGCAGGTCGTCTCCGACTTCCAGCGCGAGGTCATCGCCCACTCCCGCAAGCAGCTCAAGCAGTTCGCCGCCACCGCCGCCGAACGCGCCGAGGAGCACCCGCTGAAGGCCAAGGAGCCCGGCTCCGGCGGCTTCAAGGGCGTCAGCGGCAGCCTCGTCGGCGGACTCCAGTCCGGTGACCGCTCCATCGCGGGCTACGCCACCCTCGCCGCCCCCGAGGCCGGCGAGACCACCGTCGCCACCGGCCTCGGCCTCACCGTCGTCGCCATGGTCGAGGTCGCCGAGGCGCCCTCCGCCGTCGACAGCCCCTTCTTCGGCGTCGCCGCCGCCGGGGCGCTGCTGCTGATCGGCGGCGTCACCGTCGCCCTGCTCATCAGCACCGTCCAGCGCCCGCTGCTCCGGCTCTTCCTGGAGAGCCGGCGGCTCACCCGAGGCGATCTGACCCGGCCCGTGACCGTGCCCCGCCGCGGCGAGGCGGCCCGGATCGGCGACTCCCTGGAACGCCTGCGGCTGCGCCTGCTCGGTGAACCCGTGCCCGAGGCCGCGCGCCGCCGCCGCATCGGGGCGCGCAGCCTGCTCGCCGTGGCCGGTGTGCTGCTCCTCGTCTGGTGCGCCCCGCTCCTGCTGCTGCTCAACCGTGCCGGCGACTCCGTCGTGGTGCCCCAGCAGGTCGTCAACGACCAGCGCGAGCGGACCGACACCCTCACCGACCGGGTACGCCGCGCCCTCAATGAGGGCCACGCCGACCTGGTCTCCGTCGCCACCCTCATCGGCGACCGCACCCGGCCCGAGGACATGGGCGAGGTCCTGGAGCGCACCGGGAACCAGCACCTGCGGTACGAGTCGCTGTACGTCCTCGACGCCGACGGCAAGGTCCTCGCCGAGACGGGCGCCGACCCGCGCAGCCCCGGCGGCCAGGGCCCGTCCGACCAGCTCGTCCGCATCCTCGACGAGGACAGCGACGAGCCCGTGGTCGTGGCCACCGCCGAGATCCCCGGACGCCAGGGCGCGGCCGTGATCGGTGAGTTCCGCATCGACTTCCTCAACTCCCTCCTCAAGCGGCCGGGCCTCGGCACGGTCCGCGTGGTGGACGCCGAGCGCCGGGTGATCGCGGGCAACACCGGGTACCGGGCGTTCCAGGAGCTGCCCAACGACCGCCTCGACGCCCTGGTCCAGGGCACCAACCAGAAGGTCGGCATGAGCCCCCGGCCCAGCGGTGTCCTCTACCGCGACGGCGGGGACATCCAGATCGCCGCGGCCGCCCCCTTCGGCGGCGGCGGCACCGCCAAGTCGCTGGGCTGGTCGGTCGTGAGCTGGCAGTCCGCCTCCGGTCTCGCGATCGACGAGTACGACCTGCAGAACCGGACCGTCCTCGCGGGCCTCCTCGGCGCCACCGCCGCGGCCGCCTGCCTGGGCTGGCTCTACATCGTCGTCGTCCGCCCGCTGCGGGTCCTCGCCGACCAGGCCGAGGCGCTCGCCGACGGCGACCGCCGCACCGTCCTCTACCCGCGCCACCACGACGAGGTCGGCGCCGTCGTCCGCAGCCTGGAGCTGATCCGGCAGCAGCTGCCCGCCGGGCAGCGCAAGGCCGAGAAGTCCGGCAAGGCCGGCGACACGGCGTCCCACCCCGCCGGAAGGATCTGATCCGTGCTCTTCCTCTACACCGTCCTGATGGTGTGCTGCGCCGTGCTGCTGGTCGCCGGCGTGATCGAGCAGCGGCGCCACTTCACCAACCTGGAGCACATCCCGAGCCGGGTCCTGGTCAACGGCATCCGCGGCAAGTCCTCCATCACCCGGCTGTGCGCGGGCGCGCTGCGCGGCGGCGACCTGGTGACGGTCGCCAAGACCACGGGCACGGCGGCCCGGTTCATCCACCCGGACGCCACCGAGGAGCCCGTCTACCGCAAGTTCGGCATCGCCAACGTGGTCGAGCAGATCGGCATCGTGCGCAGGGCGGCGGCGTACAACCCGCAGGCCCTGGTGATCGAGTGCATGGCGGTCATGCCCGCGCTCCAGGAGATCAACCAGTCCAAGCTGATCCGCTCCACGATCGGTGTGCTGTGCAACGTCCGTGAGGACCACCTCGCCGAGATGGGCCCCACGCTGGACGACGTCGCCCGCTCGCTGTGCCGGTCCATGCCGGAGGGCGGTATCTGCGTCACGGCCGAGAAGGACCGGTTCGACATCCTCCAGGAGGAGGCGGACGCCCGGGACTGCAAGCTGATCTACGCCGACCCGGAGACCGTCACCGACGAGGAGCTGCGCGGCTTCAGCTGGTTCACCTTCAAGGAGAACGTCGCCATCGCCCTCACCGTGGCCGAACTCCTCGGCGTGGAGCGGGAGACCGCCCTCCAGGGCATGTACGACGCACCGCCGGACCCGGGTGTCCTCTCGGTCGAGCGCTACCGCACCGAGGACGGCAAGCGGCTCCGCTTCGCCAACGTCTTCGCCGCGAACGACCCCGAGTCGACGCTGATGAACATCAACCAGCTCCTCGACCTCGGGGCGATCGAGCGCCCGCTGAACGTGGTCATCAACTGCCGCCCCGACCGGGTCGAGCGCAACGGCCAGATGGGCGAGATCATCCCGGACCTGGACCCCGAGAAGGTCTTCGTCATCGGGCACCCGGCCAAGTCGGCGATCGACGCCATCCCGGCGGAGTACCGCTCGCGCGCCGTCGACCTGGGCGGCGACCGGCGCGACCCGGAGGAGTTCATGGCCGAGCTGCTGAAGCAGATCGGGCCCGACTCCTCCCTCGTGGCCATCGGCAACATCCACGGCCAGGGCGAACTGCTGCTGGAGCACCTCGCGGAGCTGCCGGCGGACGACACCGAGCCCGCGGAGCAGGAGCGCGAGCGGGGCCAGGAGCGGGAGCACGACCGGCCGGAGCCGCCGGTGGCGGCGGGCGCGGCGCGGGAGCGGCAGGACCCGTCCGAGACCATGCAGCTCTACGCGCCCCGGATCGACCCGTACACGGCGTACTCGCCGGCGTACGAGGAGCGCTACGCGCCCCACCCGCACGGGCACGTGCACCAGGAGCCGCACGGGCACCAGGACGCGCATGCGCACCAGGCACCTCAGGGGTACCTGGCGCCGTACCCGCACCAGGGCTCGCAGGGGTACCAGCCGCCGCAGGGGCACCGGGACCAGCCCGCGCACCAGGAGCCGCACGCGCCCTATCCGCACCAGGAGCCCCACCCGCACGCGGAGCCCCACCCGCACCAGGAGCCCTACGCGCCCGGCCCGTACGCCGCGCACGAGCCCGACCCCCACGCGCCGGCCCCGCAGGAGCCCGCCCCGCACGACCCCGCCGCCGGCGGGCCGCCGCCGCAGTCCCGCGGCATGTTCGAGCCCCGCGTGCCACCCGGCCGCTCCTCCGAAGACCCCTCCCACCAGTGGCCGCACGGCGCAGGAGACCAGCGTTGATTCCCACCGTCCTCACCCCCGAGATCGCCGCCGTCGGCATTGCTCTGGGACTGCTCTTCTCCCTGGTCTGCTACCTGACCACCAACCTCTCGCCGGGCGGCATGATCACGCCGGGCTGGCTCGCGCTGACCCTGGTCGAGGACCTCCAGCGCGCCGCGATGGTGGTCGGCGTCACCGTGCTCACCTACGTCGTCACCCTGCTGATGCAGCGTTACGTGATCCTCTACGGCAAGCGCCTCTTCGCCGCCGTGGTGCTCGCGGGCGTCTCCCTCCAGGCGACGCTGATGATCGTGCTGTCGCTGGAGTTCCCGCTGATGTACAGCAACCAGACACTCGGCTTCATCGTCCCCGGCCTGATCGCCTACCAGCTGGTCCGCCAGCCCAAGGGCCCCACGCTGCTGGCGACCGGCTCGGTGACCCTCATGGCCTATGTCGTGCTCACCGCCGGAATCCTGCTCGGCGTCATGCCCGTGCTCTGAGGCGGCCGCCGTCCCGCCCGCCCCCGACCACCGCCGCCCACCCCGACCGAACGACCACCGGAACGGAGCCCGCCGCATCATGGCGAAGAAGAAGACCCGCCCCGTCGTCCACGCCGCCGTGGTGCTGGGGCTGCTCGCCTCCAGCGCCTACCTCACGGTGGAACTGCGCAAGGACGAGCAGGCCAAGGCACCGGCGGTGCAGGCCGTGACCGACACGCCCCAGCTGGAGTCCAGCAAGGGCCAGCAGGGCGGCAAGCAGACCTGGGAGCGGCTGAACAAGCCGGACCGCTCGGTGCTGCGGGGCGAGCAGGGCCAGGTGCTGGCCACCTTCACCGACAAGGCCCGCACCGCCACCCTCAGGGGCCCGAGCCGCACCTTCACCGAGCCCGCGAACACCAAGTCCCGTGTGGTGACCGAGGACTGGGTCCGTCTGATGCCGGAGCCCTGGCGCGAGGGCGCCGAGAAGGAGAAGTGGTTCAAGGACTGGTTCAAGGAGTTCTACGGCAGCGAGGAGGACGACGTCTTCGCCTCCGCCTTCCAGTACATCGAGGGCGCGCCGGTCAAGAAGGACGACGAGGGCCTCGCCTACGCCGGCGACGCCAACTTCGGCCCGCTCAACCCGAACGGCAGCGAGGGCAACGACCTGCGCGAGGAGCTGTCGGACTTCTACGACTACCTCGGCATCCCCTACACCTTCCGCGACGGCACCACCATCCAGCCCGAGACCAAGCGCGCCCGCTCGGTCGACTGCTCCGGTTACATGCGCCTGGTGTGGGGCTACCGGGCCCGCTACCCGCTCGCCGCCTCGGACAGGGTGGGCGACGGACTGCCGCGCACGGCCAACGGCATGGCCCGCTCGGACATCGGCGCGGACGTGCTGCCCCTCAAGGGCGTCGGCGCGGGCGACCGCCCGACCGCCCTCGGCGTCCTCCAGCCGGGCGACCTGGTCTTCTTCAAGCTGGACGCGCGGACCAAGGAGCGCCTGGACCATGTGGGCATCTACCTGGGCCACGACACCGACGGGCACAAGATCTTCCTGTCCAGCCGGGAGGAAGTGAACGGCCCGACCATCGGCGACAAGGGCGGCACCTCCCGTCTCGACGGCAACGGCTACTACGCCACCACCCTGCGCAGCGCCAAGCGCCTCTGAGCTGCCGGGTCCGCCGTCCCTGAGGCGGCTTCAGTCAGCCGTCCGTGAGGCGGCGGCGGACGCTGCGGGGGCCCGTGCAGCGCGCCCCGGCGGCCGTCACCCGCGCCCGCAGACCCCGGTCCGCGGTGACGACCACACAGGGGCGCCCGGCGCGGCCCGCGTCGGCGGCGAGAGCGGCGATCAGGTCGTCCCCGCTGCCGGGCGCGGGCACCACCTGGACGCCGGGGACGGGCTCCACGCCCCGGGCGGCGCCCTCGACGACCAGGACCACCTCCACCGGGCCGGGGACGGCCGACTGGCCGCCCTCGGCCGCGAGGGAGTCCCGCAGCCGCTCGGCCGCGGCGTGCCGGTCGCGCCACCAGCCGTCCGGGACCGACCCGACGACATTGGCCGCGTCCACGACGAGAAGGGTGCCGCTGCCGGGTTCCGTGCCGCTGCCGTCGCCTGCTTCGCCGCCCCTGGTGGTGTCCATGGGACCAGCTTCCCAGGAACGGGCCCGCCCGGGCGGGCCGGTGGCGCGGGGGCCGGGGGACCGGGCGGCGGTGGTGCTGGGACAATGATCGCGGGCGTCCGGCGCGCACCGGCCCGGGGCCCGAGGATGCTCCGACCGTCCCGTTCCCCGACGCGAGGGAAGGCCCATGGCTGCCGTGCCCGCTCCGACGCCCGACCACGCGGACGCGCAGGGTCCGCCGCGGCTCACGGGCGACTGGCTGACGCGGGGGAGGGACGGCGTCCTCACGGCCTGGGCGCCCGGCGACGACGCGGTGCTGCGCTGGACCCGGTGGGGCACCGGCGCGCCCGGCCCGGAGCGGCTGCCCGCCCCCGGCCTCCTGCCGCCGCTCGCGGTCACCCAGGGCGCCGACGGTTATGTCCACCTGGTGGGCGTACGCCGGGTCCGCGGCGGCGAGACGCTCGAACTGGTGCACGCCGTCCAGTTCCAGACCGGCCGTCCGCTCCTCGGCTGGACCGCCCTCGGGCACCCCAACAAGGCCCCGAAGGAGACCGGCCGCCCGGTCACCGCCGTCGACGGCGAGGGCCGCCTCTATGTCGCCCTGCGCAACGGCGGCACCGGGCTGAGCTGCCGGAACCAGAAGGTCAAGGGCGGCTGGGCGGGCTGGCAGGACCTCGGCGGCAAGGGCGTGCGCGACACCCCGGCGGCGGCCGTGGACGGCAAGGGGCGCGTCGAGCTGTACGCGGCCGAGGGGGACGCGGTCGTCCGCTTCACCCAGGAGAAGCCGGGCGCGGCCTTCGAACGGGCCGCCGAACTCGGTGTACGCGCGGAACCGGGGGCGTTCACGGCCCTGACCGGGCCGTCCGGTGCGGTGGAGCTGTTCTTCACGGACGCGGAGGGCACGATCCGGGTCTGGGCGCCCGAACGCGGCCCGGACGCCCGGCCGTTGCTCCCCGCCGCCGGTCCGGGCGCGCCGGCGCTCGCCGCGGTGGAGATCGACGGCCACGACTGCACGGTCCTCGCGCAGGAGACCCCGGAGGGGCAGGTCGCCTTCGCCGCGTACCCGTCCGGGGACGAGGAGGCCGGGGCGTGGTGGACGCCGACCGACCCCGCCCGCGCGGGCGTCCGCGGCGGCGGGCTCGCGCTGGCCCTGTGCGCGCACGGCGAGGAGGGGCTGGTCGGGACGGCCCTCGGCGCGTCGGGCGAGCCAGTGGTCATCCGGCAGAAGAAGGACGCGGGAGGCTTCGCGGTGGGCCGCTGGAAGCCCCTCGCCTGACCGGGCCGCGCAGGCTGCGCCGGGTGGGCGTCCCGTCGCCCGGAACGCGGACGGGCCGCCGGCCCGCGGCGGGTGGGTCTCGCCGTCCGCCCGGGGCCGGCCGTGGCAGGAGGACTCCCGCCGCCCGGGCCCCGGTCCGGGGCCCGGCCGAGGACGGCCGGACATCCTGTCCGCCGGGTCCCGGACCCGGCGGACGGACCCGCGCCGGACTCACGGGCGAGACGCCGACCCGTGGCAGCTGGGTTTCGCAGTCCGCCCGGGGCACGGCCCCAGGGTCGGCCGTGGCAGGAGGACTCCCGCCGCCCGGGCACGGGCCCGGGGCCCGGCCGAGGACGGCCGGGGATCCGGTTCGCCGCGCCCCGCGAAGCCCCCGCGCCGGACACGCGGACGGGCCGCGCGGAAGGAATCCGCGCGGCCCGTCTCCCGGTCCCGTCCCGTCAGGGACCTACGCGGGGACGCTCGCGACGCCCGGCGCCAGGAACCGCTTGCCGTTCACCCGCTCGGAGACACCCTCGCGGTCCAGGTACGGCGTGATGCCGCCCAGGTGGAAGGGCCAGCCCGCACCGGTGATCAGGCAGAGGTCGATGTCCTGCGCCTCGGCGACGACACCCTCCTCCAGCATCAGGCCGATCTCCTGCGCCACCGCGTCCAGGACGCGGGCGCGGACCTGCTCCTCCGTCAGGACGCTGTCGCCCTGCTTCAGCAGCGCGGCGACCTCCGGGTCCAGCTCCGGCTTCCCGCTGTCGTACACGTAGAAGCCGCGCTTGCCGGCCTCGACGACCGCCTTGAGGTTCGGGGAGACCGTGAAGCGGTCCGGGAAGGAGCGGTTGAGCGTCTCGGAGACGTGCAGACCGATCGCCGGGCCGACCAGCTCCAGCAGGACCAGCGGCGACATCGGCAGGCCGAGCGGCTCGATCGCCTTCTCGGCGGTGGCCACCGGGGTGCCCTCGTCGATGACGTTCTGGATCTCGCCCATGAAGCGGGTCAGGATGCGGTTCACCACGAACGCCGGGGCGTCCTTGGTGAGGACCGCCGTCTTCTTCAGCTTCTTCGCCACGCCGAAGGCCGTCGCCAGCGAGGCATCGTCCGTCTGCTCGCCGCGCACGATCTCCAGCAGCGGCAGGACCGCGACCGGGTTGAAGAAGTGGAAGCCGACCACGCGCTCGGGGTGCTTCAGCTTCGACGCCATCTCGGAGACCGACAGCGAGGAGGTGTTGGTGGCGAAGATCGCGTGCGCCGGGGCGACCGCCTCGACCTCGGCGAACACCTTCTGCTTGACGGACATCTCCTCGAACACGGCCTCGATGACGAAGTCCGCGTCCGCGAAGCCCTCGGCCTTGTCGAGCACACCGGTGACCAGGGCCTTGAGGCGGTTGGCCTTGTCCTGGTTGACGCGCCCCTTGGCGAGCAGCTTCTCGATCTCGGCGTGGACGTAGCCCACACCCTTGTCCACGCGCTCCTGGTCGATGTCGGTAAGGACCACCGGCACCTCCAGACGGCGCAGGAAGAGCAGCGCGAGCTGGGAGGCCATCAGACCGGCGCCGACGACGCCGACCTTGGTGACCGGGCGGGCCAGCGACTTGTCCGGCGCGCCGGCCGGGCGCTTGCCGCGCTTCTGCACCAGGTTGAACGCGTAGATGCCGCTGCGCAGTTCGCCGCCCATGATCAGGTCCGCGAGGGCCCGGTCCTCGGCGTCGAAGCCCTTCTGGAGGTCGCCGTCCTTGGCGGCCTCGATGATGTCGAGGGCCCGGTAGGCGGCCGGGGCGGCGCCGTGCACCTTGGAGTCGGCGACGAAGCGGCCCTTGGCGACGGCCTGGTCCCAGGACTCGCCGCGGTCGATCTCGGGGCGCTCGACGGCGATCTCGCCCTTGAGGACGGCGGCCGTCCACACCAGGGACTGCTCCAGGAAGTCCGCGCCCTCGAAGATCGCGTCGGCGATGCCGAGCTCGAAGACCTGCTTCCCCTTGAGCTGGCGGTTCTGGTTCAGCGAGTTCTCGATGACGACCGAGACGGCCTTCTCCGGGCCGATCAGGTTCGGCAGGATGGTGCAGCCGCCCCAGCCGGGGACCAGGCCGAGGAAGACCTCGGGCAGCGAGAACGCCGGGATGGCCTGCGAGACGGTGCGGTAGGTGCAGTGCAGACCGACCTCGACACCGCCGCCCATGGCCGCGCCGTTGTAGTACGCGAAGGTCGGCACGCCCAGGCCCGCGAGGCGCTTGAAGACGTCGTGGCCGCCCTTGCCGATGGCGAGCGCGTCCTCGTGGCGCTTCAGCAGCTCGACGCCCTTGAGGTCGGCGCCGACCGCGAAGATGAACGGCTTGCCGGTGATGCCGGCGGCGACGATCGTGCCCTCGGCGGCCTCCTGGGCGACCTGGTCGATCGCCGCGTCGAGGTTCGCCAGCGACTGCGGCCCGAAGGTGGTCGGCTTGGTGTGGTCCAGGCCGTTGTCCAGGGTGATGAGCGCGAAGCGCCCGGCCCCGGCGGGGAGGTCGAGGTGGCGTACGTGCGCCTGGGTGACGACCTCGTCCGGGAACAGCTCGGCCGCGCCCTTCAGGAGCTCGGTGGTGGTGGTCACTTGTCGCCTCCGGCGTCCTTGTGGTGCGGGTTCTCCCAGATCACCGTGGCGCCCATGCCGAAGCCGACGCACATGGTGGTGAGGCCGTAGCGGACCTCGGGCTGCTCCTCGAACTGGCGGGCGAGCTGGGTCATCAGCCGCACACCGGAGGAGGCCAGCGGGTGGCCGAAGGCGATGGCGCCGCCGTACTGGTTGACGCGCGCGTCGTCGTCGGCGATGCCGTAGTGGTCGAGGAAGGCGAGGACCTGGACGGCGAACGCCTCGTTGATCTCGAAGAGGTTGATGTCCTCGATCGACAGGCCGGCCTTGGCGAGGGCCTTCTCGGTCGCCGGGATCGGACCGTAGCCCATGACCTCGGGCTCGACACCGGCGAAGGCGTACGAGACCAGGCGCATCTTGACCGGGAGGCCGTTCTCGCGGGCGAACTCCTCGGAGGCGATGATCGAGGCGGTGGCGCCGTCGTTGAGACCGGCGGCGTTGCCCGCGGTGACCCGGCCGTGGACGCGGAACGGCGTCTTCAGGCCGGCCAGGGACTCCAGGGTGGTGCCCGGGCGCATCGGCTCGTCGGCGGTGACCAGACCCCAGCCGGTCTCACCGGCCTCCGGGTTGGTGCGGCGCACCGAGACCGGCACCAGGTCCTGCTGGACCTTGCCGTTGGCGTACGCCTTGGCCGCCTTCTCCTGCGAGCGCACCGCGTACTCGTCGGCGCGCTGCTTGGTGATGTGCGGGTAGCGGTCGTGCAGGTTCTCCGCGGTCATGCCCATGAACAGCGCGGACTCGTCGACCAGCTTCTCGCTGACGAAGCGCGGGTTGGGGTCGACGCCCTCGCCCATCGGGTGGCGGCCCATGTGCTCGACACCGCCCGCGATGACGGCGTCGTACGCGCCGAAGGCGATGGAGCCGGCGACCGAGGTGACGGCGGTGAGCGCGCCGGCGCACATCCGGTCGATGGAGTAGCCGGGCACGGACTGCGGGAGGCCCGCGAGGATGCCGGCGGTGCGGCCCAGGGTCAGGCCCTGGTCGCCGATCTGCGTGGTCGCGGCGATGGCGACCTCGTCGATCTTCTTGGGGTCGAGTGCCGGGTTGCGGCGCAGCAGCTCCCGGATGGCCTTCACGACGAGATCGTCGGCGCGGGTCTCGTGGTAGATGCCCTTCGGGCCCGCCTTGCCGAACGGGGTGCGGACGCCGTCGACGAAGACGACGTCCCTGACGGTACGAGGCACGATGGCTCTCCTCCAGGGTGCGGGGTGGCACTGCTGCGGCGCGCATGCCTGAGCGTGCGCTTGCTCGCCCCATGCTACTTGTGGGTAACCAGGCTGCCCACCCCCTGGGGCGGGAGCGGCGAAGGTCACACGCGCGGGTGCCGCGGGAACCGTTCCCCGGCCGGGCGGCGGCCGAAACCGGCCGGGCGCGCGGCGGAAACCGGCCGGGCGCGCGGCGGACGCGGTCGCGGACCTGGCGGGCCGGGGGCTCGGTGTCGCCGTCCCGAGCGCCCCACCGGCCCCGGCCGCCGCGAGGCCCCGGTCCTCCTCGTCCTCGCCACGCGCCTGCCCCGAGCCCGGCCCGCCGCCGGGGCCCTGCTCGCCTGTGCGGACCGCGCCGTTGCCCCGGGCCCGCACGGGGACCCCGCCCCGCCCCGCCCTGCTCGCCTGCGCGGGCCGCGCGTTCGGAGCGCCCTCCACGGGCTGACGGGCCCCGCCGCGGCGCCGCCCGGCCCGGTGCGCCTCTGCCGGCGGGCCCGAGGCGCGGTGTGCCGCCTGCTCACGAGGCCGAGGGCCGGGGCGCGGCCCACGCGCCCCGCTCGTGCGGAGCGCGAGCCGCCCCGGGGGTGGGGGGCGGCCAGGTGGGTGGCCATGCGCCCCGCTCGCGCGGAGCGCGAACCCACCCGCCCGGCCCGGGCGCGACCGGGTCCCAGGGCGCCCGGTGGGCGGGCCGCTTGCCCGCCTGCCGGGCCGCGGCACCCGCCCTGCTCGGGCGGAGCTGGTGCCGCGGCCGCTAGCCCGCTGGCCGGGTGGCACTGCGCCCGCCCGCTCGTGCCGGGCGCAGCCCACGCGCCCCGCTCGTGCGGAGCGCGAACCCCCGCCCCGCCCGCGCCCCCGGCGCGGCTACGCGTCCGGGGTGGCGGCCAGGGCCGTCGTCAGGGCCGGGGCCGTGAGGGCGATCTGCCAGGGGCGGGCGCCGAGGGTGGCCAGGGCGGTGGAGACGGTGGCCTCGGTCAGGGGCGACGGCGGCTCCCAGCACACCCGGCGGACCGTGTCCGGGGTGATCAGGTTCTCCTGGGGGAGGTTCAGCTCCTCGGCCAGCGCGGTGATCGCCGCCCGCGCGGCGGACAGCCGGGCCGCGGCCGCCGGGTCCTTGTCCGCCCAGGAGCGCGGCGGCGGGGGCCCCTGCACGGCCTGGCCGGGCTGGGGGAGCTGCGCGTCGGGCAGGGCCTTGGCCCGGTCGACGGCCGCCTGCCACTGCTCCAGCTGACGGCGGCCGACCCGGTTCCCGAAGCCGGGGAGCGCGCCGAGGGCGTCCGCGTTCGCGGGGAGGGCGAGGGCCGCCTCGACGATCGCCGCGTCGCCGAGGACCTTGCCGGGCGAGACGTCGCGCCGCTGCGCGATCCGGTCGCGGGCCGTCCACAGCTCGCGGACCACCGCCATCTGGCGCCGCCGCCGCACCTTGTGCATGCCCGAGGTGCGCCGCCAGGGGTCCTTGCGGGGAGGGGCCGGGGGCGCGGAGGCGATCGCGTCGAACTCCTGGAGGGCCCACTCCAGCTTGCCCTGCCGGTCCAGCTCCTTCTCCAGCGCGTCGCGCAGGTCGACGAGGAGTTCCACGTCCAGCGCGGCGTACCGCAGCCACGGCTCGGGCAGCGGGCGGGTCGACCAGTCGACCGCGGAGTGGCCCTTCTCCAGCGCGTAGCCGAGGACGCCCTCGACCATCGCGCCGAGTCCGACCCGGGGGAAGCCCGCCAGCCGGCCGGCGAGTTCGGTGTCGAAGAGCCGGCTGGGCCGCATGCCTATGTCCCGCAGGCAGGGCAGGTCCTGGGTGGCGGCGTGCAGGATCCACTCGGTGCCGGCCAGCGCCTCGCCGAGCTCCGACAGGTCCGGGCAGCCGACGGGGTCGATCAGGGCGGTCCCGGCGCCCTCCCGGCGCAGCTGCACCAGATAGGCGCGCTGGCCGTAGCGGTAGCCGGAGGCGCGCTCGGCGTCGACCGCCACGGGTCCGGTGCCGGCGGCGAAGGCGGTGATCACCTCGGCCAGGGCGTCGGCGTCGGCGACGACCGGCGGGACGCCCTCGCGGGGCTCCAGCAGGGGGATCGGCAGCCCGTCGCCCGGGACGCCGTCGTCCGGGGGGCCGCCCCCGGTGGTTCGCAGTGAGGTCTGCGGTGCGGTCTTTTGGGCGTCGGTCACGCGTCAAGACTATCCGCCCGTACGGACGTCCGACCTGCCCCATGTCTCCCGGGCGCCGCTGAACTGCGGGAACACCGCCGGGGAGGGCCCTGGCCGGCGGCGGCCGGACACGGCACGCCCGCCGACGGAACGTTCCGTCGGCGGGCGTCGTGCCGGTGGGGAGCCGGCGAGCGGGAGGTGGCCGGTGGGCTCGGTCCGTCCCGGGGGTGTCAGTGGATGATGCCGGTGCGCAGCGCCACGGCCACCATCCCGGCGCGGTCGCCGGTGCCGAGCTTGCGCGCGATACGGGCGAGGTGGCTCTTGACGGTCAGGGCGGACAGGCCCATCGAGACGCCGATCGCCTTGTTCGACTGGCCCTCCGCCACCAGGCGCAGGACCTCCACCTCGCGCCCGGACAGCTCCCGGTAGCCGCCCGGGTGGCTCGGGGCACCCGGGGGACGGCGGTGCATCCGGCCGGCCGCGGCGCCGATGGGGGCGGCGCCGGGACGGGTGGGGTGGCCGATGTTGGTGCGCGTACCGGTCACGACGTAGCCCTTGACGCCCCCGGCGAGGGCGTTGCGCACCGCGCCGCTGTCGTCGGCGGCGGAGAGCGCGAGGCCGTTGGGCCAGCCCGCGGCGCGGGTCTCGGACAGCAGGGTCAGCCCGGAACCGTCGGGCAGGTGGACGTCGGCAACGCAGATGTCGCGCGGGTTGCCGACGCGGGGACGGGCCTCCGCGATGGACGACGCCTCGATCACGTCGCGGACCCCGAGCGCCCACAGGTGGCGGGTGACGGTGGAACGGACGCGCGGGTCGGCCACGACGACCATGGCCGTCGGCTTGTTCGGGCGGTAGGCGACCAGGCTTGCGGGCTGCTCGAGAAGAACGGACACCAGGCCTCCTGGAAAGGTGCGGGGACGGGGCCGGCTCGGGGAGTAAGCCGGGGCGAACCGTGCAGTTGGGTCACTGACCTCTTCGGCACGGACCCCGTCCTCCTTTAGGGAATGATCACGATCTAGTGAGGAATAACCGGTATAATTCGGACACTTGATCGGCTGTCGGCACATGGCTCGGCCCCGGGGCTCCCGTGGAGCACCCGGGGCCGAGCCGTGCACCGGCGGCCGCCGCCGTCTCAGCGCTGCTGGGGCCCCCGCCGCTGCGGCAGGGTCACCACGCCGGTCGTCGTGTCCGATACGCCGGACGGCATCGGGGGCAGTCCGGCGACCTGGCAGAGCAGATCACACCAGGCGGCCAGGTGCGCCGCCGTGTCCGGGACCCCGCCCGCGCCCTCCCGGGGCGTCCACGAGGCACGAATCTCGATCTGGGTCGCCGGACGCCGGTCGGAGAGTCCACCGAAATAGTGAGAACCCGCGCGGGTGACGGTCCCGCTCGGCTCCCCGTACGCCAGTCCACGCGCCTCCAGGGCGCCCGTCAGCCAGGACCAGCACACCTCGGGCAGCAGCGGATCGGCCGCCATCTCCGGCTCCAGCTCCGCGCGCACCAGGGTGACCAGCCGAAACGTTCCGTGCCACGCCTCGTGCCCGGCCGGCTCGTGGAGCAGCACCAGTCTGCCGTCCGCGAGGTCCTCCTCGCCGTCGACCACGGCCGCCTCCAGCGCGTACGCGTGCGGGGCCAGTTTCCGGGGCGGCCGGGTGGGATCGACCTCGATCTCCTGGCGCAGCCGCGCGGTCCGCAGTGCCTCGACCGCCTTCCGGAACGCGGGGGGCACGGTGTCCTCGTCCGCGCGGTCCGTCGCCTCGATGCCGTTGGAATGATCGGAAAAATGTCCCTGAGCCGCAGCCATGCGGGGAAGAGTAGGCGGAACGCACGCTCCGTGCAGGGAGGGACACCCGGCCCGGAGCGGCCACTTGCCCCGGCCGTGCGAAGATTCTGGGCGTGAGCGCCAACGACAGCCCCCGGGCCCAGCAGAGCAAGACGCACGACTCCGCGTTCCTCAGGGCGTGCCGCCGCGAACCCGTGCCGCACACGCCGGTCTGGTTCATGCGCCAGGCGGGCCGCTCACTGCCCGAGTACCTGAAGGTGCGCGAGGGCATCCCCATGCTGGAGTCCTGCATGCGGCCCGAGCTGGTCACCGAGATCACCCTCCAGCCCGTGCGGCGGCACAAGGTTGACGCGGCGATCTACTTCAGCGACATCGTGGTCCCCCTCAAGGCCATCGGCATCGACCTGGACATCAAGCCCGGCGTCGGCCCGGTCGTCGCCGAGCCGGTCCGCACCCGCGCCGACCTCGCCCGGCTGCGCGACCTGACCCCCGAGGACGTCCACTACGTCACCGAGGCCATCGGCATGCTCACCGGCGAGCTGGGCGCCACCCCGCTGATCGGCTTCGCGGGCGCCCCGTTCACCCTCGCGAGCTACCTCGTCGAGGGCGGGCCCTCCCGCAACCACGAGCACACCAAGGCCCTGATGTACGGAGACCCGGAGCTCTGGGCCGATCTGCTGGACCGCCTCGCGGAGATCACCTCCGCCTTCCTCAAGGTCCAGATCGAGGCCGGCGCCTCCGCCGTGCAGCTCTTCGACTCCTGGGTCGGCGCCCTCGCCCCCGCCGACTACCGGCGCTCGGTCATGCCCGCCTCCGCCAAGGTCTTCGACGCGGTCGCCCACTACGGCGTCCCCCGCATCCACTTCGGCGTCGGCACCGGCGAACTCCTCGGCCTCATGGGCGAGGCGGGCGCGGACGTGGTCGGCGTGGACTGGCGCGTCCCGCTCGACGAGGCGGCCCGCCGGGTCGGCCCCGGCAAGGCGCTCCAGGGCAACCTGGACCCGGCGGTCCTCTTCTCCACGCCCGAGGCCGTGCGCGCCAAGACGCGCGAGGTGCTGGACGCGGCCGCCGGTCTGGAGGGCCACATCTTCAACCTGGGCCACGGGGTGCTCCCGACGACCGACCCGGACGCGCTGACCCGTCTGGTCGCCGACGTCCACGAGCGGACCGCCCGCTGACGGGCCGGTGACGGACTGACGGACGGCGCGGGTCCTGGCCGGCCCCGCGCCGTCCGCCCTGTCACGGCCCTCAGTGCAGGATGAGCTCCTTGGCGCGCTGGAACTCCTCGTCCGTGAGGTCGCCCCGCGCCTTGACCTCGGAGAGCTTCGCCAGCTGCTCGGCCTTGCTCGGGCCCTCGGCCGCGTCGTTCCCGGCCGTCTTGCGGATGTAGTCCTCGACGGCCTGCTGCTGCTCCCGCGCGTGCTCCCGTTCGCGCTTGCCCATGTCCTTGCCCCGGGCCAGCACGTAGATCAGGACGCCCAGGAACGGCAGGACGATGACGAAGACCAGCCAGCCCGTCTTCACCCAGCCGCTCATGCTGTCGTCGCGGAAGATGTCGACGATGATCCTGAACAGCAGGAAGAACCACAGGATCCACAGGAACAGCCACATGGTCGTCCACATGGCGCCCAGCAGCGGATAGTCGTACGCGAGGTGCATGGCAGCGCCCCGTTTCGTGCGAAGGGCCCCGAGTGCAGATCCATTGTGGACGCCCGCCCGGCCCTCGGCCATCCGGGGTCCAGGGGAGGGACTACGCCCCCGCCGCCCGGACGGCCGCGGACGCCTTGCGGGCGGCGACCAGGACCGGGTCCCACACCGGGGAGAACGGCGGGGCGTAGCCGAGGTCGAGCGCGGTCATCCGCTCGACCGTCATCCCCGCGGTGAGCGCCACCGCGGCCACGTCCACCCGCTTCGCCGCGCCCTCGCGGCCGACGATCTGGACGCCCAGCAGCCGGCCCGTGCGCCGCTCGGCGGTCATCTTGACCGTCATCACCGCCGCGCCGGGGAAGTAGCCCGCGCGGCTGGTCGACTCGATGACCGCCGTGACGTACCGCAGTCCCACCGCGCGGGCGTCCTTCTCCCGCAGGCCGGTGCGCGCGATCTCCAGGTCGCACACCTTGCTGACGGCCGTGCCGACGACACCCGGGAAGGTGCCGTAGCCGCCGCCCGCGTTGGCGCCGATGATCTGGCCGTGCTTGTTGGCGTGGGTGCCCAGGGGGAGGTGCCGCTCGCGCCCGGAGACCAGGTCCAGCACCTCCACGCAGTCGCCGCCCGCCCAGATGTCCTCGTGGCCGCGCACCCGCATCGCCAGGTCGGTCAGCAGACCGCCGTGCTCCCCGAGCGGCAGCCCCGCGGCCCGGGCGAGAGCGGTCTCCGGTTCGACGCCGATGCCGAGAACGACGACGTCCGCCGGGTACTCCGCGCCGTCCGTGACGACCGCGCGCACGGCCCCGTCGTCGCCCGTGCGGATCGCGGTCACCGCGGTGTCCGTGACGACCGTGATGCCCATACCGGTCATCGCCTCGCGCACCAGGCGGCCCATGTCCGGGTCCAGGGTCGCCATCGGCTGCTCGCCGCGGTTGACCACGGTCACCTCGTAGCCGTGCCGCAGCAGGGCCTCGGCCATCTCGACGCCGATGTACCCGGCGCCGACCACCACCGCGCGGCGGCCCTCGGTGGCGGCCAGCCGGTCCAGCAGGGCCTGGCCGTCGTCCAGGGTCTGCACACCGTGCACCCCGGGCGCGTCGATGCCGGGGATCGGCGGGCGCACCGGCCGGGCGCCGGTGGCGATCACCAGCTTGTCCCAGCCGGTCCAGGACTCCGCGCCGCTCTCCAGGTCGCGCGAGCGCACCCGGCGCCCCGGCACGTCGATCTCCGTCACCTCGGTGCGCATCCGCAGGTCGATGTCCCGGGCCCGGTGCTCCTCGGGGGTGCGGGCGATCAGCTCGTCCCGCGCGCCGACGTCGCCGGCGACCCAGTACGGGATGCCGCACGCCGAGTACGAGCTGAAGTGGCCGCGTTCGAACGCGACGATCTCCAGCTCCTCCGGGCCCTTCTCCCTGCGTGCCTGCGATGCGGCGGACATGCCCGCCGCATCACCTCCCACGACCACCAGCCGCTCCGTCGTCATGGGGAACACGCTACGGGGCGGGGCCGGTTCAGTCCTTGCCGCCCGCCCGGCCGGTGCCGCCCTTCCGGTCCCCGTCCGTCTCCCGGACCGGCGGGGCGGAGGGCAGCGGGACGGAGGGCCGGGCGGCCGGGGACGCGGGGGCCGCCGGCTCCGATTCCGCGCGGGCGCCGCGACGACGCCTCAGCAGCCGCCAGGCCGCGTACAGCACCGCCGCGACCGCCGCGAACGGCAGGAGCGCGCCGACCGCCACCGTGAGCCACCGCACCGCCGCCACCAGCGCGTCCCAGCCGCCGCCCAGGGCGTCCAGGAAGCCGGGGTCCTCGTCCCGGGCCTTCTTCTCCTCCCGGTGCTCGGTCAGCTCCACCGTGATGGTGGCCAGCGACGTCCGGTCCTTCAGCGACGCCTGCTTGGCGAGCAGCGACTCCAGCTCCGCCTGGCGGTTGCTCAGCTCGCCCTCCAGGGTGACCACGTCGGACAGCTTCTCCGCACGGTCCATCAGCTCCCGCACCCGGGCGACGCTCGCCCGCTGGGTGGCGATCCGGCTCTCGACGTCCACCACCTGCTCCGTGACGTCCTTCGCGTTCGCCTCCCGGGACAGCAGCTTCCCGGCGCCCGAGAGTTCGGCCAGCACCGAGTCGTACTCCCGCTGCGGCACCCGCAGCACCACCCGGGAGGTGGTGGAGGAGTCGTCGAGGCGCTCGGTGCTCTCGTTCTCCACGTGCCCGCCCGCCCGCTCGGCCGCCGCGCGGGCTCCGGCGAGTGCCTTCGCCGCGTCCTTCACGGCCACGCTCACCGAGGCGGTGCGGACGATGTGCCGGCCGGCCGCCGCGTCCGCCGGGTTCTTGGCGGCCTCGTCCCGCTCCGCCTTCTTCCCGTCCTCCCCGGTCGCGGCGTGGTCCTCCGCCGCGTATCCGGGCGCGGCGCTCTGCCTGGCCGCCCCCGCGTCGGAGAGTGCGGGCTTCTCGTCGGCCCCCGAGTCGGACGCGTCGCCGGCACCGCAGCCGGTGAGAGCGAGTGCGGCGGACAGAAGCAGTGCCGCCGCCGTGCGTCGTCGTGCACGCATGAAAGACCCCCCAGGTCGTGAATGTGCGAGCGCTTGCCGGTTCGACGTGGCCCGCCCGTGCGGAGTTGCCGGTTCCCGGTCTCGAAGGGGTCACGGTCAAGACTCGCGGGGGTCACCCGGGGCCCGGCGGCGGGCACCGGGCCCGAGTCCGGGGCCGTCGTCCGGATTTGAGAGAGTTGGCGCCATGAACGCTGGTCCCGAGAACGCCGGCCCCCGCACCCCCGACCATCCGCAGGCCCCCGGTCACCCGGTCGCCGCCCCGCATGTCGTCGTCGTCGGAGGCGGCATCGCCGGGCTCGCCGCCGCCCACCGGCTGGTCGGCGCCGGGGTGCGCGTCACCCTGCTGGAGGCCACCGCCCGGCTCGGCGGGAAGCTGCTCGCCGGGGAGGTCGCCGGGGTGCCGGTCGACCTGGGCGCCGAGTCCATGCTCGCCCGCCGCCCCGAGGGCATCGAGCTGGCCCGCGCCGCCGGCCTCGGCGACCGGCTCCAGCCGCCCGCCGTCGCCGTCTCCGCCGTCTGGACCCGCGGCGCGCTGCGCCCGCTGCCCAAGGGCCATGTCATGGGCGTCCCCGGCACCGCCGACGCCCTCGCCGGGCTGCTCTCCGACGAGGGGCTGGCCCGGATCGCGCGGGAGGCCGAGCTGCCCCCGGCCGCCGTCGAGGACGACGTGGCCATCGGCGCGTACGTCGCCGAACGCCTCGGCCGGGAGGTCGTCGACCGCCTGGTGGAGCCCCTGCTCGGCGGCGTCTACGCGGGCGACGCCTACCGGATCTCCATGCGGGCCGCCGTGCCCGGCCTCCACGAGGCGCTGCGCCGCAGCGACTCCCTCCTCGCCGCCGTCCGCGAGGTCCAGGCGCGCGGGGCCGCCCAGCAGGGCGCGGGCCCGGTCTTCACCGGCCTCGCCGGCGGGATGGGCACCCTGCCGGACGCCGTCGCCGGCGCCGTGCGCGCCCAGGGCGGCGTGGTCCGCACCGACACCCCCGTCCTCGCGCTGAGACGCACCGTCCTCCCGGACACCGGCGCCACCGGCTGGACCATCCGCACCGACCGCGAGACCCTCACCGCCGACGCCGTGGTCCTCGCCGCCCCCGCCTGGTCCGCCGCCGCCCTGCTCGCCGCCGAGGCCCCGGCCGCTGCCGCCGAACTGGGCCGCGTCGAGTACGCCTCCATGGCGCTCGCCACCTTCGCCTTCCGCCGGGCCGACCTCGGCGAACTGCCGGGCAGCGGCTTCCTCGTACCGCCCGTGGACGGCCGGAGCATCAAGGCGTCCACCTTCTCCTCCAACAAGTGGCGCTGGGTCGACGAGAGCTCCGCGGACCTGTTCCTGCTGCGCACCTCGCTCGGCCGGCACGGCGAGGAGAAGGCCCTCGACCGCGAGGACGCCGAGCTGGTGGACCTCTCCCTGGCCGACCTCCGCGAGGCCGTCGGCCTCACCGCCCGCCCGGTCGCCGCCGAGGTCACCCGGTGGACCGGCGGACTGCCGCAGTACCCCGTCGGCCACCCGGACCGGGTCGCGCGGGTCCGGGAGCAGGTCGCCGCGCTCGGCACCCTGCGGGTGTGCGGGGCGGCCTACGACGGCGTCGGCATCCCCGCCTGCGCCGGCAGCGGACGGCGCGCCGCGGACGAGATCCTCGCCACGCCGACCCTGGCGCGGGGCACCCGGACGGGCACGGGAGAATAGCCGTATGAGTGCGCCCGAAAAGATCCCGAACGCAGGCAAGAAGGCCAAGGACCTCAACGAGGTCATCCGGTACACGCTGTGGTCCGTCTTCCGGCTGCGCGACGTGCTGCCCGAGGACCGCGGCGGTTTCGCCGACGAGGTCCAGGAGCTGTTCGACCAGCTCGCGGCCAAGGACGTCACCGTGCGCGGCACCTACGACGTCTCCGGCCTGCGCGCCGACGCCGACGTCATGATCTGGTGGCACGCCGAGACGGCGGACGAACTCCAGGACGCCTACAACCGCTTCCGGCGCACCCGGCTCGGCCGCGCCCTGGAGCCCGTGTGGTCCAACATGGCGCTGCACCGGCCCGCCGAGTTCAACAAGTCGCACATCCCGGCGTTCCTCGCCGACGAGAACCCGCGCGACTACGTCTCGGTCTACCCCTTCGTGCGCTCCTACGACTGGTACCTGCTGCCCGACGAGGACCGCCGCCGGATGCTCGCGGACCACGGGAAGATGGCCCGCGGCTACCCGGACGTGCGGGCCAACACGGTCGCCTCCTTCTCGCTGGGCGACTACGAGTGGATCCTCGCCTTCGAGGCGGACGAGCTGTACCGGATCGTCGACCTGATGCGCCACCTGCGGGCCTCCGAGGCGCGGATGCACGTCCGCGAAGAGGTCCCCTTCTACACCGGTCGCCGCAAGAGCGTGGCGGACCTGGTCGCGGGCCTGGCCTGACCGCCCGCACCTCCTGAATGTGAGGGCGGGGGCACGCAGCCGGCGTGCCTCCCGCCCCTCGGGGTGCCCGCGCACCCCCGACCCGGAAGATCAGACGACGGGCGGCAGCTCAGGCTCCGCCGCCCGCCGGTCCAGCGACACCGGGTCCGGCTCCGGGTGCGGCGCGCACGACGCGCGCCGCACCGGTGTCCCGCCGTCCACCAGGTACTCCTCCAGATACCGGTTGACGCAGGCGTTCTCGCCGCCGCCGATCCCGTGCGTGCCCGCGTCCTTCTCCGTGACCAGCACGGACCCCTTCAGCCGCCGCTGGAGCTCGCGTGCCCCCGCGTAGGGGGTGGCCGCGTCCCGTTCCGCCGCCAGGATCAGCACCGGCGGCAGCTCCCCGCGGTCGGTGCCCACGTCCAGCGGACGCTGCCGGGGCGCCGGCCAGTAGGCGCACGGCAGGTTCATCCACGCGTTGTCCCAGGTCTCGAACGGCGCGATGCGCGCGAGCCGGGTGTTGTCCCGGTCCCAGACCGCGAAGTCCTCCGGCCAGGGCGCGTCGTTGCACTCCACGGCCGTGTAGACCGCGTTGCCGTTCTCCGCCTCCTTCGCCGACGCCGGGTCCGGCGCGGCCCGCTCCACCAGCGGCTTGGCGTCCCCCTGGAGGTAGCGCGAGAGGACGTGCGCCAGCCGGGGCCAGGAGCCGTCGTAGTAGGCCGCCGCGAGGAACGCGGAGTGCAGCTGGCCAGGGCCCACGGTGCCGCCCGCCGGCTCCAGCGCGAGCCGGGCGCGCGCCTGCTCGTAGGAGTGCGCCACCGCGCCCGGTGTGTCGCCCAGTTCGTAGACGGCGTCGTGCTTGGCCACCCAGGCGCGGAAGTCGGCCCAGCGGGTCTCGAACGCCCGTGACTGGCCGAGGTTGTTGCGGTACCAGACACGGCGCGGATCGGGGTCCACGGCCGAGTCGAAGACCATCCGCCGGACGTGCGAGGGGAAGAGCGTCGCGTACAGGGCGCCGAAGTAGGTGCCGTAGGAGGCGCCCATGAAGGTCAGGCGCTCCTCACCGAGGGCGGCGCGCAGCACGTCCAGGTCGCGGGCGTTGTTGAGGGAGGTGTAGTGCCGCAGCGCCGGGCCCGTGGTGCGCGCGCAGCCCCGGGCGTACGCCTGGGCCTGCGCGATCCGCTCCCGTTTGTACGCGGGGGAGGGGTGCGTGGGGGCGGGGGTGGGGGCCTTGAGGAAGTCGGCCGGGTCCTGGCAGGACAGGGGCGCGGAACGGCCCACGCCCCGGGGCGCGTAGCCGACGAGGTCGTAGGCGCGGGAGATCCGCCGCCACTCGGGCAGCCGGGCGGCCATCGGGAAGTACATGCCGGAGGCGCCGGGGCCGCCGGGGTTGTAGACCAGCGCGCCCTGGCGTTCGGACGCCTCGCCGGTCGCGGGGACGCGGCTGACGGTCAGCCGGATGCGGGTCCCGTCCGGGTCCGCGTAGTCGAGGGGGACCTCGACGGTGCCGCAGCGGACCTCGGCGGTCAGTCCCTCCGAGGCGGGACAGGCGCCGAAGCCGATGCCGGCGGCCGAGGCGCGCGCGGCGGCGAGGGCGGTGCCGCGGGCCTCGGGGCCGGCGTCCGCGGCGGCGGGCCGGGCGGTGGCGCCGGGGGCGGCCACGGTCGTGAGGACCAAGGAACCGAGACCGGCCAGGGTCCCGAACGTCGCAGCAGCTCTCATCGCGTTCCCTTCGTGCGCACGGCGGCCCGTGGGGCGGTGGGGCCTGGGGCCACGAGGACAGAAGGATCTTTGGCAGGGCGTATGGGCATGTAAAGCACCGCCGTGCGTGTCGGCGGCGCGTGTCGGGCGGGGCGGGGCCGGGTGCGCGGCCGTTTACTTGCGGTCCGGGCCCGGGTGCGGGCCCGGGTGCGGCTCGGCGGTTGCGGTCCGGGGCCCGGCTTCGGCCGGTCGGTGCGGTCAGCGCGGGTCGGGGAGCGGGGGCGTGCCCGTCCCGTTGAGGGCCGTACGCAGCAGCGGGTCCTCGATCGCCCCGATGCCGAACACCGCCAGCGCCGTGAGCCGGGCGCGGCCCCCGTCCGCGTCCGTCCCGTCGTCCGCCGCGGCCGCGTGGGCGACGAGGGCGGTCAGCCGGCCGGCGCCGAGCGGCGAGGCCCAGCCCGTGTACGCGTGCACCTCGAAGCGGGCCGCCGCCAAGGCGCCCAGCGTCAGCAGCAGCGGCAGCGCGAACCAGACCGCCACCGGGCCCGCCGCCACGCCCCCGGGCAGCGACAGCACCGCGCCCGCCGCCAGGACGACCGTGAGCACCCCCGCCGCGCGCACCGCGCGGAGCGCGGACCGGACCGCCGAGCGGGCGCTCTCGGGGACCGCGAGCCCCTGGGCCACCAGCCGGTCGCCCAGCCGCCGTACGGCCGCGCCGCCCGCCACCGCGTCCCGGACCGCCGCCGTCCGCTCCTGACCGCCGGGGCCCGCTGCGCCGATGACGGAGCGTTCGAGGTCGTCGCCGCCCTCCGGGTCCACGACCGTCGTCCAGCCGGTGTGCGCCAGCAGCAGCCGCCCCTCCCGGTGCATCGACACCAGGGCCAGCGTGGTGACCCGGTGCGGGCCACCGGCCAGGAACGCGGCCTCCGGGAGCGTCAGCCGGCCGGGCGCGCCCGGCCGCCCGGTGTCCTCGTCCGCGCCGGGCAGACGCGGGGCGTCGGCGGCGGCCAGGCACAGGCGCAGGCAACTGACGGCGGAGGCCGACCATGCCAGGGCGAGGAGAGCGAGCCAGAGCATGGGCGATGTCTACGCGACGGGGGAGCGGGGCGCCACCGGAATCCCAGGATTCGGACGTTTCGCCGCCGCGGCCCCGGGCGCGCCGGGCGTGGGGCGCGCCCCCCTCTCAGCCGGAGGAGCCGCCTCCGCAGCTCGACCCCGAGGAGCCGCCGCAGCTCGAACCGGAGGACCCGGACGAGCCCCCGCAACCGCCGCCGGAGGAGCCGCCGCACCCCGAACCCCCGGAGCCCGGCCCGGAGTCCCAGCCGGGCCCGGACCCGCCCGGTCCGCCGCACCACACGGGCTCGGGGTACGGGGTCCCGGCGCCGTACGCGTACGCGGCGGCCGGCGCGGTCCCGGCCGGGGGCAGCACCCCCTGCCGGGCCGCCGCCGTCAGCTGGGCCGCGAACACCGGGTCCGGCAGGGACCGCACCCCGTGCAGGGCGACGAGCCCGGCGGCGCTCGGCGCGGTGTGCGCGGCGGCCCGGTACGCGGCGAGCGCCTGCCGCCCGGACCGGGAGACCCGGCGGCGCACCCGCGCGGCCTGCGAGAACCCGATCACGGTGCCCGCCGCCAGGACCGGCAGGACGAGGATGAAGAACGGCCAGCCGTCCAGCGCGGGTTCGTCGGCGAACAGGGCCACGACCGTCAGCAGGAACGACACCGGCGTGGCGAGCACGCACAGGATGCCCTGGGCCGTGCCCCAGGCCACGAGCGCGCGGTGCGAGCCGGGCGGATGCACCAGCCCGCGCGCCGCGAGGCCGTCGCCGACCTCCTGCACGGCGGGGCCGCGCATGACGGCGGCGCGCAGCACACCCAGCGCGCCGCTCGGACCGGCGGCCAGCGCGTCGAACACGGAGCGCTCCACGGGGTCGTGGGCGACGGGACGCAGCACGGTGACGATCCCCGGCCCGCCCACGGCGATCCGGCCGTCCGCCTGCAGGGCGGCGATCGCGGCGTCGGCGGTGCGGGCCGGGCCGCCGCTCAGGAACGCGGCCTCGTAGACGTCGTGGACCCCGGTCCCGTCGGCCCGCGGTCCGCGCAGGACGGCGGTCACCCGGGCGATCAGCAGCGTGGAGGAGAGGCCGACGGCGAGCCAGACGGCGAGTGCGAGTCCGTTCATCGCGGTCACCTTCCCACGCCCGTGAGCACGGCCCGGGCGGCGCGGACGATCCGGGTCGCCCGCCCCGGGGGTTCGGGCGCGGCCCGGTCCTGCCACCACAGCGTCAGCCGCCGCCGCGCGGCGGGGTTCTCCGGGCGCCCGGCGGCGAGCAGGTGCTCCGCGAAGTCCAGCGCGTCCCGCCGGTACCCGGCCCGCATCGGGCGGGCCCTGGCGTACGCGAGGAACGCGGGCCGGTAGCCGTCCCCGAGAATCCCGGGCAGCTCCGGGGCCACCTTGGCGACGACATCCGCCCGCTTGGCCGCGAGCGCCCGGCTCTGCACCCGCAACCGCCCCCGATCGAACCCGGCGGGCGCGGGCGTCCCCGCGACCAGCGCGGACAACAACGCGGCCTGCGCGATCCCCACCCGCTCCCGCGCCCCGGGCGGGGCGGGGGCGAGCCCCTGCGCCCGTCCGGCGGCGGCCCGGGCGCTCGTGGCGAACCCCTTGCCGTCCCCGGCGGGTTCGTCGTGGGCGGCGCCCGGCGCGCGGTCGGCCGCCGGGCCGGTGTCGGCTTCGCCCGGGATCGCTGTGCCGCCGTCGGCACCCGCCGGGGCCGCCCGCCCGGGGTGCGTGCGCCGGCCGGTCGGCGCGCCCCCGTTCGCTTCCGCCGCCTCCGTCAGGGTCGTCCGGATGGTGGTGAGTTCCGCCGCCAGCGCCGCCGCGGGCGGGAAGTCGTCGTCGCGTTCGAGGAGGACGCCGGGTGGGGCGATCCGGGAGCGGAGGGCGGTGAGGATGTCGAGGACCGGGGGCGGGACCGGGTGGGCGTGGGTGTCGTGCCAGATGCCGTCGCGTTCGACGCCGCCCGCGACATGGACGTAGGCGATGGCCTCCAGCGGGAGGGCGTCCAGGGCCGCCGTGGGGTCCTCGCCGCGGTTGACGTGGTTGGTGTGGAGGTTGGCCACGTCGATCAGCAGCCGCACCCCCGTCCGCTCGACGAGCTCCGCGAGGAACTGGCCCTCGGTCAGTTCCTCGTCCGGCCAGGAGATCAGGGCCGCGATGTTCTCCACCGCCAGCGGCACCGGCAGCGAGTCCTGCGCGATGCGGATGTTCTCGCACAGGACCGCCAGCGCGTCCCGGGTCCGGGGGACGGGCAGCAGATGGCCGGCCTCCAGCGCCGGGGACGCCGTCAGCGCGCCGCCCGCCCGGACGAACGCGATGTGCTCGGTCACCAGCGGCGACTCCAGCGCCTCGGCCCGTTCCGCGAGGGCGGCGAGCCGCTCCGGCGCCGGGCGGTCCGCGCCGCCGAGGCCGAGGGAGACGCCGTGCGGGACGATCCGGACGCCGCGGGCGCGCAGCCGTTCCAGGGAGTCGGGCAGATGGCCGGGGCAGACGTTCTCCGCGACGGCCTCGACCCAGTCGAGGCCGTCCAGCGACTCGACCGCCTCCGCGATCTCCGGCCGCCAGCCGATTCCGATGCCGAGTTCCACGATGTCCCCCTCCTGCCTGGCCTCCGCGGTCCTGCGGTGCGCAGGGGTGTCATGGCCCTGCGGGACGGCCGTGAATCCGCAGAAGGGGACGTTCAGAGCAACATTTGAGGTTTCGTGAACGGGGGCGGGGCGGGGGTGACGGGTCACTGACCCGTCACCCCCGCCCCTGTTCGCGTCAGCCCGCCCGCGTCAGCCCGCCGGCGACTCGCCCGGCTCCGGCCGGTTGGTGTTGACCGTGCCCGGCTCCGGCGGCGACGGCCGTGAGGTGAGTTCGAGGTCGGACGGCGGCTCCACCGGCTGCGGCGACGGAGGCAGGTTCCCGTTCGGCGGCGGCGGACCCGTCGGGCTGGCGGTCGCCCCGCCCGCGGCCTCGTTCGCGATGGCGTCGAAGTCCACCATCCCCGTCGCCTCCAGCATCGTGATGTGGTCCAGCACGGTCTGGTTGGCGTCCGAGGCGAGCTGGCGTATCAGCGTGTTGCGGGTGGTGTGCCGGACCTGCGCGATCAGCGAGAACACCTTCCCGTGCGCCACCCGGAGCAGGTTCGCGAACTTGTACTCGTACTCCTTGCCGCTCGCCGCCGACAGCTCCCGCAGCCAGCCCTGCTGCTGCTCGTTCGGCTGGTTCGGCAGCTCCACGCCGAGCTTCGCCGCCGTGTCCCGGGCCCGCCGGTCGAGGTCGGCGTGGCCCACGATGAGGTGGTCGCCCGCCTCCTTGATCGCCTCGCTCGGCGCGCGCTCCAGCGCCTGCTGTCCCGCCGGCAGCTCCCACAGCCCGGCGAGCCGGACCTTGACCAGGAAGTCCCGGTCGGTGGCGGAGAGCGGCCCCCACTGGGTCGCCACGGTGGAGGCGTTCAGATTCGCCTGGCCGGTCCCGGACCGGTCGGCGTACGACCACACGGGGAACGCCAGGGCGCCGGCCGTGACGACCAGGGCCGCGATGATGAGAACTGTCCCGTTGATGCGCCGCAACAAAGTGCCTCCAGAGCCGATACGTGACACGGCAGACCTGCGCCGGTCGCCGACCGGCCGGGTCCGCCGGCCCCCGGCCGGTCGATCCCAGCCGGTCGAACTACTCGGCGGTGCAGTGGAGTACGCGGCGCGGTGCGGGAGTGTTCAGTCCTCGGGAGAAGTGCGACCGGGACCACGTCCCGGTCGGCGGCCGTCCGGGGCCTGCCGGGGCCGGACCGCTACCGCGGGTCCGCGCCCCTGAGGACCGGGTGGTCGGCCACCACCGTCGCGCTCCCCTTCGGGATCTCCGTGAAACCGGCATCGCGCACCACCGGCAGCCCGCTGCCCGTGAGTGCGCGCCAGTGTGCCGTATCCGCCGTGCGCACCGACAGCCGGTACCCGGTCGAACGCCACGCCTCCCGCTCCGCGTCGGTCAGTTCCCACCAGGCGAGCTGGGCGCTGTGGCCCGCCTGCGCCATCGCCTTGCCCGCCGACATGGTGACGGCGGGGTTCAGCCAGAGCACCGGCACCCCCGCGTCCGGCGCGGCGGGCGGCTCGGGGTCGTCCAGTTCGGTGCCCGAGACCTGGAGTTTCGCCAGGTCCTTGGGCCAGCCGTCGAGCGGGACGGGCGGGAAGACGCGCACCTCGGCGGCCCGCTCGCCCGCGCCGCCCGTCACCGTGATGCCGGGCAGGGCGCTCGCCCGCCGCCACTCCGCGCCGCGCGCCCGCCGCACCACCTTGCGGATGCGCGCGTCCTGCCAGGCCCGCATCGCCCCGGCCCACTCACCGCCGTCGCGCGAGCGCTCGTCGCCGAGGATCTCCAGCACCGCGCGGGCCGCCGTCTCCAGCGCGTCCGTACGCGCGGGCGGCGCGGCCTTCTCGACGCGGACGACGAGCGGCAGCACATACTGCGGGGCCTCGTCGCGCCGGACGCTCTCGTGCCGGAACGGGCTGTCGGGACCGGGGGCCTCGGATACGGCGGGGGGAGTCGCCGGGGCGGGCCTCTCCGGAGGGTTCTCGCTGCTCACCCGCCCAGTCTGCCAGCCGGGCCCGGCCGCCCCGGAGCCGGGAAGGACAGCGCGCACGCCGGGAAGGACGGCACCCGGCACGGGCGTTGTGTGAACGGCGCGCTCCGGGTGAGGATGCCCGGCATGAGAAGCGATCTGTTCAACTCCGAGCACATGGCCGAGCAGGCGACGGCCCCCGGCATGACCCTCCAGAACGCCAAGTCGGTCAAGTACGCGGTCAACGGCGAGATGCACGCGCGCCAGGGCTCGATGATCGCTTTCCGCGGCAACCTCCAGTTCGAGCGCAAGAGCCAGGGCATCGGCGGCATGCTCAAGCGGGCCGTCACCGGTGAGGGCCTGCCGCTGATGGCCGTGCGCGGCCAGGGCGAGGCGTGGTTCGCCCACGAGGCGGCCAACTGCTTCATCGTGGAGATCGACCCGGGCGACGCGCTCACCGTCAACGGCCGCAATGTGCTGTGCTTCGACGCCTCGCTCGCCTACGAGATAAAGATGGTCAAGGGCGCCGGAATGGCGGGCGGCGGCCTGTTCAACAGCGTCTTCACCGGCCAGGGGAAGCTCGCGGTGATCTGCGAGGGCACGCCCATCGTCATCCCGGTGGGCTCCCAGCAGCCGGTGTTCGTGGACACCGACGCCGTGGTCGGCTGGAGCGCCACCCTGCACACCTCGCTGCACCGCTCGCAGTCGGTCGGCTCGATGATCCGCGGCGGCTCGGGCGAGGCGGTCCAGTTGAAGCTGGAGGGCGAGGGCTTCGTCATCGTCCGTCCCAGCGAGGCGACGCCCGCGAAGACCGGCCAGAGCTGAGCCGGGGGCGGCCGCCGCCAGCCCCGGATCGCGCTCACCTCGGACCGCGCTCACCTCGGACCGCGTTCGCCCCGACGCGGCCCGGTCCGTCGGTCCCGCCTCCGCCCCGGGCCGCCCCCGGCCGCCCCCGCGCGGGCCGGTCGGCGGAGCCCGGGCCGTGCCTTCGGGCGATTCCCCCGCCGGGCGCGTGGCGGCGGACGCGCCCGGTGGTACGGGCAAGGGGATGTCCACCCCACCCGGCCCCCGGCCCACCCCGCCCCCGCTCCCGCCCGCCGAGGACGTCGGCTCCCGCGTCCCCATGGGCCTGCGCATCGCCGCCGCCTACGCCTGGCGCCTCCTGGTGGTGGCCGTCCTCGTCTTCGGGGCGTTCTCCCTCCTCGGCCGCTTCCACAAGGTGGGCGTCGCCGTCTTCCTGGGCCTGGTGATCGCGGCCGTCCTGCGGCCCGTCGCCGGACTGCTCGCCCGGGCCGTGCCCCGCCCGCTCGCCGTCGGGGTGACGCTGATCGGCGGCATTCTGCTCGTCCTCGGCATCCTCGCCCTGGTCGGCGAGGCGGTCGCCAGTGAGCGGACCACCCTGATGCGCGAGTTCCGCACCGGGATCGACCGCATCGAACGCTGGCTGGAGGAGCCCCCGTTCCGGCTGAACCCGGACGCCCTCACCGACATCCAGTCCCGGATCGGCCATCTGATCTCCGAGCACCGCTCCACCGTCCTCAGCACCGCGCTCAGTGGCGCGGACCGGCTGGTCGAGGTGGTCACGGTGCTCGCGCTCGCCCTCTTCTGCTCGGTGTTCTTCATGCACTCCGGGGAACGGCAGTGGGCCTGGTTCTGCGCCCAGCTGCCGCCCGCCGCCCGGCCCCGGACGATGACCGCGGGGCGCGCGGCCTGGCGCACCTTCACCGGCTACACCCACGGGGTGCTGCTGGTCGCCGCGACCAACGCGGTCCTGGTCGGGATCGCCCTCACCCTGCTCGGGGTGCCGCTCGCGCTGCCGCTGGCCCTGCTGGAGTTCTTCGCCGCGTTCGTCCCCCTGATCGGCTCGCCGGTCGCCCTCGCCGTGGCGGCCGTCGTCGCCCTGGCGTCCAAGGGGCCGCTGGTGGCGGGGATCGTGGTGGCGCTGATCGTGGTGATCGGGCAGATCGAGGGCCATCTGCTGCACCCGCTGGTCATGAGCTGGGCGGTCCGGCTGCACCCGATCGTGGTCGCGCTGGCCGTGATCGGCGGCGCGGTGGCGGCCGGGGTGATCGGCGCGGTGGCGGCGGTGCCGCTGGTCGCGGTCCTCTGGGCGGTGCGGCAGGCGCTGCGCGAGCCGCCGGAAGGGCAGGACGCGCCGGGGCCGGCGGGCCCCGGGCCGCGCCCGGCCGTCCCGGGGCAGGGCGCCGACACCTCGTAGGACACCTCCCCGGCCGCTGACCGCGCGCCTTCTGAGCGTCCGCCGGGCCCTGCCCGCCCGCCGCCCGCCCGTTGACCGTCGTCCGACACCGCCGCTTCCGGAGGCCCGCTCCCGTGCACCTACTGCTCCCGGTCCTCTTCGCCATCGGAGCCGCGGCCAGCAACGCGCTGGCGACGGTCCTCCAGCGCAAGGCCGCGCTGGAGGTGCCGCGCTCGGACAAGCTCCGCGCCGGGCTGATGCTCGACCTGCTGAAGCACCCGGTCTGGCTCGCCGGGATGGCGGCGGTGATCGGCGCGGCCGTCTGCCAGGCGGTGGCGCTGGCGACCGGACCGCTGACCGTCGTCCAGCCGCTGTTCGTGCTCGAACTGCCGCTCGCCCTGGTCATCGCCGCCCTGCTGCTCCACGGCCGGCTCCCGCCCGCCGGGTGGGCGGCCGTCGGGTGCGTGGTCGTCGGGCTGGGCACCGCGCTGTGGGCCGCCGCGCCGAGCGGCAACCGGACCAGCGTGCCGCTCGACCGCTGGGTGCTCGCGCTGGTGGTGAGCGCGGGCGTCGTCGCCGTGCTCGTCGGGGCCGCGCTCCGGCGGCCCGAGGGCCGGGCCCGGGCGGCCTGCCTCGGCGCGTCCACCGCGATCGCGTACGCGTTGACCGCCGCCCTGATGAAGTCCGCGATGCACACCCTCGACGACCACGGCATCGGGGCGTTCCTGACGGCATGGCAGACCTACGCCTTCGCCGTCACCGGCGGGGCGGCCCTGTTCCTGCTGGAGAACGCCCTCCAGTCGGGGCCGCTGGTCGCCTCCCAGCCGGCGATCACCCTCGGCGACGCGGCCGTGAGCCTGACCCTGGGCATCCTCCTCTACGAGGAGCAGATCCGCTCCGGGTGGTGGCTGGTGCCCCAGCTGCTGGGCGTCGCGGCGGTGGTGGTGGGCGTGTTCGCGCTGGCCCGCCTGCCCCTGGCGGCCTCCCTGACGGCCCCGGCCCCGCCGCCCTAGGGCGCGTCCGGCCGCATCAGGTCCGAGACCTTGACGAAGGTGAAACCCCGGCGGCGGAGTTCCGGGACGACCCGGCGCACGGCCGCCTCCGTGACCGGGGCCGCGCTCCGGGTGCAGTGCAGCACCACCAGGGACCCGGGCCGCACGCCCGCGAGGACCTGCTCGGCGACCGCGTCCGCGTCCGTCGCGAACGCGTCGCCCCCGACCACGTCCCACTGCACGGCCGTCACCCCGGTGGGGGCTACGGCGCGCAGGGCCGCGTCGTCGTAGCAGCCGCCCGGGAAGCGGAAGTACGGCACGGTGTTGCGGACGCCCGCCTTCTCGAACGCGCGGAACGCCCGCTCCACGTCGGTGCGCATCTCGTCCCGGCCGACGACCGGCAGGCCGTAGCAGTCGCCGGTGTACGCGTAGTGGCTCCAGGAGTGGTTCGCGGTCTCGAACAGGGGGTCGATGCCGATGCTCCGTGCCTGGTCCGGGTACTCCTCGGCCCAGCGGCCGGTCATGAACACGGTGCTCGGCACCTTCAGTTCGCGCAGCGCCGCGATCAGGCCCGGGTTGTCGAAGCGCTCCCCGCGGGCGGCGCGCGGCCCCTGGTCCGCCGTCATATCGGCGTCGAAGGTGAGGGCGACGGTCTTCGCGGCTCCCCGGGAGGGCGCGGCCCGCTCGAAGACCGCGGCCAGGCCGCCGGGCCCGGGTGCCAGGGTCGGAACCCGGCGCTCCGGCCCGGCCCCCGGACCGCCGCTCGGGTCACCGCTCGGGTCACCCGTCGGTTCACCGGTCCGGGCGGGGGACGCGGCGGTCGCCGACGCGCCGGGGGAGGGGGTGCGCGGACCGTCCGCCGTGCCACCGGTACCGGACTGTGTTCCGCACCCGACCAAAGTGATACCGAGAACGGTCAGAATCGCAGATTTTCTTGCAAAGGTGCTCATTCGGTGAAAGTAGTCGATCGCACTCCTGACCCGACGTCACCCCCGCCTCGCGCCGCACGGCTTGTGCGCGCCCGGCAAGCCCCGGACCGCGTGGGATGATGCCCGCGACCATCGTCCGGCCCCGGCCCGCCAGGGCCCGCGCGACAGGGAGGAACGGCATTGGCGCCGCCCGCCACGGCAGGAGTGCTCGCCACCACGACGGAGCTGCTGGAGGCCGCTCCGCCCGACCGGGCCGGAGCCCTCTGGCGCCTCACCCCCGTCGCCCGGCAACTGGACGCGAACGTGATCCGGGTCCTCCCCGGCGGCCGGGTCCCGCCCCACGTCGAACCCGATCTGGACGTCCTGCTCTGTGTGCTGGCGGGCGCCGGGGAACTCGCCGTCGGCGGACTGAGCCAGTCCCTCGGCCCGGGCTCCGTCGCCTGGCTCCCGCGCGGCAGCGAACGCGCGCTGGCGGCCGGGCCCGCCGGTCTCGCCTACGTCACCGCCCACCGCCGCCGCCCCGGGCTGACCGTCGGTCACAGCTCCCACCGGGCGGCCGCGGAGGACGCGGAGACGGACGAGGGCGGTGAGGCGGCCTGCTTCCTCAACCGCGTCTGCCCCGCCTGCGACCGCCCGGCCGCCGCCGCGGACGCCCGCTTCTGCCACCGCTGCGGCACCGGCCTGCCCGACTGACTCTCCCGGCGCCGGACCGACGGCGGACCGGCGACGGACCGACGACGCCCCGGCGGTGACGGACCGACCGGCTGCGGTCGCGGACCGGGACCGCAGCCGGCCGGTCCGTCACCGGGGGACCGGCCCCGGACCGGTCCCGGGCCGGATGGATTTCCCCGCCCGCCACCTGCGCTGACGCCCCGTCGACCGGAAATCCCGGCAGGGGCGTTGAGTGCATCGCCCGCCTCATCCGTACCAAGGGTCGGACGCGTCCCCCCGGTCCGCACACAGGGCCGGATCACCGTATCCCCCCGCAGGAGGCAGCGAGTTGAGTCACAGGCGAATACCCAAGCGGAAGGCGGCACTTGCCGGAGCCGGAGCGGTGGCCGTCGCCGCGGCGGCCGTCCTGCTGCCCCACGCCAACGCGTCCCAGTCGGACTCCGGCCCGGCCGCGTCCCCCCGCACCATGAGCGCCGCGTCCGCCCAGGACCTGGTCGCGCGGCTCGGGCCCGAACTCGGCGAGGCGTACGCAGGCGCCTGGTACGACGCGGCCAAGAAGCAGGTCGTCGTCAACGTCGCCGGCGGCGGCGACGCGGCCCTCGAACGGGTCGGCGAGGCGGGCGCGGTCGCCCGCAGTGTCGACAACAGCATGGGCGAACTCAAGCGCGCGGCCGGGACGCTCTCCGCCCGCGCCGCGATTCCCGGCACCGCGTGGGCGGTCGACCCGCGCACCAACAAGTTGGTCGTCACGGCCGACCGCACGGTCTCCGGCGACCGCTGGGACCGGCTGGAGTCCGCAGTCGAGGGCCTCGGCCGGGGCACCGCCCGCATCACCAAGTCGGCGGGCGAGTTCCGGACCTTCCTGGAGGGCGGCGACGCCATCTTCGGCGGCGGCTCCCGCTGCTCGCTCGGCTTCAACGTCACCACCCAGGAGGGAGCCCCGGCCTTCCTCACGGCCGGGCACTGCACGGCCGCCGGCCAGCAGTGGTCCGAGGACCCGAACGCCGCGCCCGTCGCCACCGCGCAGAACTCGACCTTCCCCGGCGACGGGGACTTCGCCCTGGTGACGTACGACGACCCGGCGACCGAGGCCCCCAGCACGGTCGACCTGGGCAACGGCGAGACCCTCGCCATCACCGGCCCGGACGAGGCCGCCGTCGGCCTCCAGGTGTTCCGGATGGGCAGCACCACGGGACTCAGCGACGGCCAGGTCACCGGCCTGGACGCCACCGTCAACTACCCCGAGGGCACGGTCACCGGCCTCATCCAGACCAATGTCTGCGCCGAGCCCGGCGACAGCGGCGGCTCGCTGTTCACCCGCGAGGGGGCGGCGATCGGGCTGACCTCCGGTGGCAGCGGCGACTGCACCTCGGGCGGCGAGACCTTCTTCCAGCCGGTGACGACGGCACTCGCGGCGGTCGGCGCACAGCTCGGCGACGCGGGCGCGGGTGCCGGTGGCGGCGCGGGCGACGACGGCGCGGGCCAGGCGGCCGGTGGCGCGGGCGCCGGTGACGGCGACGACGCCGGGGCGGGCCAGGACCAGGGCGGTGACGCCGGCGCGGACCAGGGCGTCGGCGGTACCGGTGACGCGGCCGGCGGCCAGGACCAGGGCGGTGTCGGCCGCGATCAGGGTGCCGGGAACGGGCAGGGAGGTGACGGGCAGGACGGCAACGGTGACGGTGGCCGCTTCGGCGGGCGTC
Source organism: Streptomyces sp. NPDC005805 (assembly GCF_040630445.1). Taxonomy (NCBI): domain Bacteria; kingdom Bacillati; phylum Actinomycetota; class Actinomycetes; order Kitasatosporales; family Streptomycetaceae; genus Streptomyces; species Streptomyces sp. NPDC005805. The sequence continues at coordinate 42,299 of NZ_JBEXXN010000002.1, read as the reverse complement.
ACGGCTGACCGGCGCCCCTGAGCGGGGCGCCACCCAGGACGGCGGCGGGGCCGCGGACCGAAGGAAGGCGGTCCGTGACCCCGCCGCCCGCGTGCCCGGCCCCCTGCCGCCGCCCGCCGTCCCGGGCAGGCCCGCCGCCCCCGGATGCGGGAGCGCCGCGCCCGGTGGAAGGTGGACCGGACGACTGCCTCGGGGGCCGCCGAGAGGACGACGAGAACACCATGGACACCGACGCCCTGACCCCGGAACTGCTGCGCCGGCTGCGCGCCCCCAAGCCCTACCCTGCCGTCTCCGTGACGATGCCCACCCACCGCGACGGCCGGGACAGCGCGCAGGACGCCGTGCGCCTGCGCAATCTGCTGGCCGAGGCGGGCCGCCGGCTCGCCGGAGCCGGGAACGGCGACGGGGCCGCCCGCGCCGACCGCGCGACCCGGGACGCCGTCTCCGCCGAGCTGGCGCGCGCCGCCGAGGAACTCGACCTGCGCGGCGCCCTCGACGGACTCGCCATCCTCGCCGACGCCGAGGGCCACCAGATCTGGCGCCTGCCGCGCACCGTGCCCGAGCGGGTGGTGCTCAGCGACAGCTACCTCACCCGCAACCTCGTCTCCGCCAAGGCGCAGGCCCGGCCCTACTGGGTCCTCGCCCTCGCGGCGGACCGGGCGTCCCTGTGGTCGGGCACGGACGACGAACTGCATGAGCACACCGGAGACGGCCGGTTCCCGCTGGTCAGGGCCGAGGAGGAGGACGACCCGCAGCGCGAGGAGCGCCAGGGCGACACCCCGGGGCTCTACGCCGACGAGCGGACCCGCCAGTTCTTCCGCGAGGTGGACGCGGCCCTCGGGGCGGCCCTGGACGCGGACCCGCGCCCGCTCTTCCTGGTGGGCCTGCCGCCCGCGCTGAGCCTCCTGGCGGACTCGGGGACGGCGGCGGGCCGGGCCGAGGGGAGCGTGGGCAAGGGCGGGTTCGCCGAGGGCCCGGCGACCGCGCTGGCCGAGGAGGTGCGGCCCGCGCTCGACGCGTACCGGGCCTCGGTCGCCGAAGCGGCCGACCGCCGGCTCGACGCCGCCCGCGGCCGCCGCGCCTTCGCCGCCGGCCTGGACGAGGTCTGGGGCGCGGTCCGGGACGAGCGGGCCGGACTGGTCGTCGTCGAGGAGCACTTCCAGCGCACCGTCCGCGTCACCGACGACCACCTCCAGCCGGTCGACCCGGCCCGCGCCGACGACCCCTCGGTCCGCGAGGACATCGTCGACGAACTGGTGGAACGCGCCCTGGACGCCGGTGCGGAGGCGGTCTTCGTCCCCGATGGCTCCCTCACCGGCCACGGCGGCGTCGCGGCGGAGCTGCGGTACTGAAGCCCGCCGCCCCGGCCGTGGCAGGGTGACGCCCCGCCACGGCCGGGGCGCCTCGTGCGCGTCGGCCGCCCGGCTCAGGCGGCGGCGTCCGCCGTGACCGAGTCCAGGTGGGCCGTGAGGGCGTCGAGTTCCGCGCGGAGGGCGGCGATCCGCTCCAGGGGCAGGCCCGTGGCCGCCGCGATACCGCGCGGGACGGCGAGGGCGCGTGCGCGCAGGGCGGTGCCCGAGGGGGTGGGGCGGACCGTCACCGAGCGTTCGTCGTGCGGGCTGCGGCGGCGCTCGACGTGCCCGGCCGCCTCCAGGCGCTTCAGCAGCGGCGAGAGGGTGCCCGATTCGAGGCGCAGATGCTCGCCGATGCGCTTCACGGGCAGTTCGCCGTGCTCCCAGAGGACCAGCATCACCAGGTACTGGGGGTAGGTGAGGCCGAGGTCCTTCAGGACCGTGCGGTACACGCCGTCGAAGGCGCGGGCCGCCGCGTGCAGGGAGAAGCAGACCTGGCGGTCCAGGCGCAGGAATTCCTCGTCCGGGACGTCGGACACATCGCGCTCGCTCATGCCTCCCAGAGTACCAAGGAGTGAGCGATTAAGTTGCGCACAACTTAATCGTGTGCTTTGGTTGTACTCGACACACCGACGACACCCACGACGAGGGATGGACTCATGGACGCGCTGTACACCGCTGTCGCCACCGCCAACGGACGCGAGGGCCGCGCCGTCAGCTCCGACGGCCGCATCGACCTGCCGCTGGCCTTCCCCGCGGCGCTCGGCGGCAACGGCGAGGGCACCAACCCCGAGCAGCTCTTCGCCGCCGGTTACGCCGCCTGCTTCGCCAGCGCCCTGGGCGCGATCGGCCGCCAGGAGAAGATCGACGTCAAGGACGCCTCCGTCACCGCCGAGGTCTCCATCGGCAAGGACCCCGCCGACGGCGGCTTCGGGCTCTCCGTGATCATGCGCGTCGAGCTGCCCGACCACCTCCAGGGCGAGGCCGGCCGGGACCTGCTGGAGAAGACCCACGCGTACTGCCCGTACTCCAAGGCGACCCGGGGCAACCTGCCGGTCGAGCTCGTCATCGAGTGACACCCGCGGCATGTGGGCGGGGGCGGACCGACTCGGTCCGCCCCCGCACGCGTGTCCTCACGCGCCCGCGAGCAGGAACTCCCGCCAGCGGGCCGCGTCGAAGCCGCCCTGCGGGAAGCGCGGGTCCAGCGCCTCCAGGTGCTCCGCCAGCAGCTTGCCGACCGCCCAGTTCCGGTACCACTTGCGGTCCGCGGGCACCACGTACCAGGGCGCCGCCTCGGTGGAGCAGCGCTCCAGCGCGATCCGGTACGCCTCCTGGTACGCGGGCCACAGCGCCCGGTCCTCGATGTCGCCGGGCGCGAACTTCCAGTGCTTGTCCGGGTTGTCGAGGCGTTCCAGCAGCCGCTTGCGCTGCTCGTCCCGGCTGATGTGCAGAAAGACCTTCACCACGGTCACGCCGTCCTCGGCCAGGGACTCCTCGAAGCGGTTGATCTGCTCGTAACGCCGCTCCAGCCGTTCCCGGGGGACCAGTGCGCGCACCCGGGCTACGAGGACGTCCTCGTAGTGCGAGCGGTCGAAGATGCCGATCTCGCCGGGGCGGGGCAGGGCCTGGGTGACCCGCCACAGGAACGGGTACCCCAGCTCCTCCTCCGTCGGCGCCTTGAACGCCTTGATCCGGCAGCCGGAGGGGTTGAACATCCCCGCGACATGCTTGACCGTGCCGCCCTTGCCGCTGGTGTCCATGCCCTGGAGGACCAGCAGCAGGCGCCGGCGGTCACCCCCGGTGGCCGCCGCGTACAGGCGTTCCTGGAGGTCCCCGAGGCGGCGGCCGATCAGCGCGGTCTCCGCGAGGGCGGCCTGCTTGTCCGGCGGGCCGCCGGGCGTGGCGCGGGTGTCGTACGCGGCGAGGTCGACCGTGCTGCCCGGCTTCACCCGCAGCAGGTCCCCGACGCGGACCTGCCGATCACCTCGGTGCCGCCCCGTCTTCCCGGACCCGGAACCGGAGGCCCCGGAGTGGTCCTTCGCCCCGGACCCGGCGCCCTTCTCGCGCCGCTTCCTGCCGCCGCCCGCCATCTCGCGCCCCTCTCGGCCCGTGCCGCACCCCCGTGGCGCGGCTCCCACGATCGTCCGCCGGGCGGGCCGGGGCCGCGAGGCGGAACGTTCCCGCCCGAACCCCGGCCCCGCCCGAACCCCGGCCCCGGCCGGGCCCCGGCCCGGCAAGCGGGCCCTCCCGCGTCAGCGCCAGGGGCCGGTCACCGCGAAGGTCGTCCCGGGCCCGTAGCAGTTCACGTACATCGTCGCGTCGTCCGGCGAGAACGCGACGCCCGCGAACTCGCCCCACTCCGGCTCCTCGGGCGTGCCCGTGTTCTGCGCGTTGCGCGCCAGGGCGTACACCTCGCCGCGCTTGGTCAGGCCGTAGACGTGCTGGCCGCCGCTGCCGTCCTCGCAGACCATCAGCCCGCCGCCGGGCGCCAGGCAGATGTTGTCCGGGGACTCGCCCGGCAGCTGGACGTCCGTGTCCGGGCCGAAGACGATCACCAGGGTGAGCCGCCGCCGGTCCGGCTCGTAGCGCCACACCTGCCCGAAGTGGTCGGCCGCCGAGCCCTCGTCGGCGCGGGCGAAGCTGGAGACGAAGTAGACCGAGCGCCCGCCCCAGTAGCAGCCCTCCAGCTTCTGCGCGTGGGTGATGCCCTTGCGGCCGAAGTCCTGGTGCCGGATGGGCGTCTCGCGCGCCTGGCTGTCCGGCACCGGCACCCACTCGATCCGGTCGAAGCGCGCGCCCGTCTCCCGGATGTCGGAGAGGTCCGGCACCCCGGGCACCCGCATGGCCTGGAGTTCCCCGCCCGCGCGCAGCGAGCCCGTGCCGCCGAGCGGCTTGTGCGGCAGGAAGCGGTAGAAGAGGCCGAAGGGGTGCTCGAAGGCGTCCTCCGTCTCGTAGACGATCCCGCTCGCCGGGTCGACCGCGATCGCCTCGTGCTGGAAGCGGCCCATCGCGGTCAGCGGCACCGCCCCGGTGCGGCGCGGATCGGCGCCGTCCACCTCGAAGATGAAGCCGTGGTCCTTGGTGTAGCCGTTGGTACCTGCCTTGTCCTCGGTCTCCTCGCAGGTCAGCCAGGTACGCCAAGGGGTGGGCCCGCCCGCGCAGTTGACGGCCGTGCCCGCGATCGCGACGCGCTCGCCGAGGACGTTGTTCCGCCCGTCCAGCTCCAGCGCGGTACAGCCGCCCTTGCCCTCGGGGTCGTAGGTCAGCCCCTCCACGACCGGCACCGGGATCTTCCCGTTGTGCCGGTTCTCGTGGTTGCGGACCAGATGGACCCGGCCTCGGCGGCCCGCGAAGGCGGCCATGCCGTCGTGGTTGCCGGGCACCGGCCCCTCGCCGGAGCGCAGGGGGTCGCCCTCGCGGGAGAGGACCTTGTAGCGGAATCCCTTCGGCAGATCGAGCAGCCCGGCCGGGTCGGGGACGAGCGGGCCGTAACCGGCGTGGCCCCGGGCGGCCGCGGTGCCGGCGAAGAGTTCGGAGAACGCGCCGGTGAAGGCGATCGACGCGCCGAGCGCTCCGGTCCCGGCGAGGACGTGACGTCGTGTGGTGGCGGTCATGAGGTCTCAACTCCCTGTGGGGTGCCGCCCGCGTGCCGGAGGCGTCTGCCGCAGGCATTGGGGGGACGGACACGGGACGGACATCAGGAAACGTGACCCGCATGTGTGTAGCACGCACACGGCCGTGACGTAACCACGCGGACGGATGTGGCCGAAGGTGTCACCGGTACGGGACGCGCGCCCGTGACCCGCGGGCCCCCGCCCGCGAACGCCCGCGCGTTCCGGCCCCGAACGCCCGGCCCCCGGCCCGGAAACGCCGGTGCGGCGGCCGCTGTCCGCGACCGCCGCACCGCACTGCCGTTACCCCGCCGGGGGCGCCGCCTCAGTTCGCGAGCGAGGCGCTCAGCGTGATCGTCGTACCGGTCAGCGCCTGGCTCACCGGGCAGTTGGCCTTGGCGTCCTCGGCGGCCTTCTGGAAACCGGCCTCGTCCAGGCCCGGGACCGAGCCCTCCACGGTGAGGTGGATGCCGGTGATGCCCTCGCCCGGCTGGAAGGTGACCTCCGCCTTGGTCTCCAGACGGGTGGGCGGGGTGCCCGCGCCGGCCAGGCCGTGCGAGAGGGCCATCGAGAAGCAGCTGGAGTGGGCCGCCGCGATCAGCTCCTCCGGGCTGGTCTTGCCGTTCGCCGCCTCGGCGCGCGAGGGCCAGGAGACCGGGTACTCGCCGACGCCGGAGGAGTCCAGGGTGACGGTGCCCTTGCCCTCCAGGAGGTTGCCTTCCCAGACGGTGTGGGCCTGGCGGGTGGTAGCCATGATCTTCCCTTTCGGATGGGGTGGACGTGCCCGTGCCGTCCCCCAACCTACTGCGCGATCAAGCCCTTTGCGTCCCGCGCCAGGGCGGTGAGTCGGGAGATCGCCCGGAAGTACTTCTTGCGGTAACCGCCGTTCAGCATCTCCTCACTGAACAGCCGGTCGAACGGCAGGCCGGAGGCGAGCACCGGGACCTCGCGGTCGTAGAGCCGGTCCGCGAGGACGACCAGGCGCAGCGCCGTCGACTGGTCCGGCACCGGCCGTACGTCGGTGAGGCAGACCGCCTTCAGGTCGTCGGTCAGCGCGCCGTAGCGGCTCGGGTGGACGCGGGCCAGGTGCTCCAGCAGCCCCGGGAAGTCGTCCAGGGAGGCGCCGGGGGTCGCGTACGCGGCCCGGGTCACCTGGTCCTCGGAGGCAGGGGCGGGGGCCTCGGGCAGACCTCGGTGGCGGTAGTCCTCGCCGTCGATCCGCAGCGGCCGGAAGTGGGCGGACAGGCCCTGGATCTCGCGCAGGAAGTCGGCCGCCGCGAACCGGCCCTCGCCGAGCTTGCCGGGCAGCGTGTTGGAGGTGGCCGCGAGCGCCACGCCCGCCTCCACCAGCCGGGACAGCAGGCTGGAGACGAGGACGGTGTCACCCGGGTCGTCCAGCTCGAACTCGTCGATGCAGAGCAGCCGGTGGCCGCTGAGGGTGCGCACGGTCTCCTGGAAGCCGAGCGCGCCGACCAGGTTCGTCAGCTCGACGAAGGTGCCGAAGGCCTTGAGCGACGGGTCCGCCGGGGTGGCGTGCCAGAGGGAGGCGAGCAGGTGGGTCTTGCCGACGCCGTAGCCGCCGTCCAGGTAGACCCCGCGCGGCCCCGTCGGCGCGGCGGGCTTCCGGGCGAACCAGCGCCGCCTGCCGCCGCCCGAGGCGTGCGCCCCGCCGAGGCCGGCCGCGAAGTCGGAGAGGACCCGCACCGCCTCCGTCTGGCTGGGCTGCTTCGGGTCGGGAACGTAGGTGTCGAAGCGCACCGCGTCGAAGCGCGGCGGCGGCACCATCTCGGCCACCAGGCGGTCGGCGGGGACGCGCGGCTCGCGGGCGCAGAGCGAGAGCGGCGCGGCTTCGGTGGCGGCTTCGGTTATGGGGCTGGTCGGCACAGTATTCAACTGTAAGGGGCGTGTAAGACTGCTCGGCATGCGACGCCTGTTCCCTGTGACCGACCAGACATCCGAATCCGAGGGCCGGGGCGAGGGGGGCGGGGCGGCGGGGGAGTGGTCGTTCGACGCGCTGGCCGACGCCTACGCGTACCCGGACGCCTCCGTATACGATCCGGCCGCCTCCGGACCGGCTTCCGCTCCCGCTTCCGGACCGGCCTCCGCCTCCGGACCGGCTTCCGGGGCCGCCTTCGATCCGGCTTCCGCTTCCGCCCCGGGAGCGGCCGGGTCCGCGGCCGGGACCGGTGCCGGTGCCGCTTCCGGACCCGTGGCCCGGACCGGCGCCTGGCTGCGCGCCAACATGGTCTCCACCCTCGACGGCGCCGCCCAGCACGACGGCCGCTCCCAGCCCATCTCCTCCGCCGCCGACATGCGGGTCTTCGGCACCCTGCGCGCCCTCGCCGACGCGGTCGTGGTGGGCGCGGAGACCGTCCGGCAGGAGGGGTACCGGCCGGCCAGGGCCCGGGAGGCGTTCGCCGCGCGGCGGGCGGCGGCCGGGCAGGGGCCCGCCCCGGCCATCGCCGTGGTCACCGCCTCGCTGGACCTGGACTTCTCCCTTCCGCTTTTCACCGCGCCGCTGACCCCCACCCTCGTCCTCACCGGCGCGTCCGCCCCGGCGGACCGGGTGCGGGAGGCCGAGCGCGCGGGCGCCCGGGTGGTGGTCGCGGGCGACGGCGAGGGCGTGGACCCGGCCCGCGCCGTGCGCGCCCTCGCGGACCTCGGGCTGCGGCGGCTGCTGACCGAGGGCGGACCGCGGCTGCTCGGCCAGTTCACGGCGGCGGGGGTGCTGGACGAGCTGTGCCTGACCCTCTCGCCGACGATGACGGCGGGCGCGGCCCAGCGGATCGCGGGCGGTCCGTCCGTCGTCGATCCGGCCCGCTTCGCCCTCGTCTCGCTGCTGGAGGAATCCGGCTATCTGTTCACTCGCTACCGGCGCGTGTGACAAGGGCGCCACGGCAGGTGACAATCAGCGGAATTTACCGTTCCGCTTAGCTCCGGAGGGGCACACTTGTCTCGCTGGCCCCGCCTGACCCGCGGGGAAGGATGGTTTCCGCAGAAGGGCTCCTGAACGTGTTCACAAGCGTACTGATGATCGAGAAGCCCCTGTCATCCGAAGACGTCGACTTCCTCACCACCCTCCACGGGGAGGAGGAGGTCGCCTTCGTCCTGCTGATGCAGCCACGGGGTGACCAGGCGGACGTTCTGCTGCGCGCCATCGACGACGTGGCCCTGGGCGAGATCAAGGAAGCCGTGCGCGAGGGGGAGCAGCCCGAGGGCGACGAGGCGAAGGCCCCGGCGCACCGGGGTCTCGAACTCTCCCTGGCCGCGCTGAGGAAGGCGGGGGCCGAGGCGCGCGGCCAGGTCGTGGAGGACCATCCGCTGGACAGACTCAAGACCCTGGTGGAGGAGTCCGGCGCGGACGAGGTGATCGTCCTGACCGAGCCGCACTATGTGGAGGAGTTCTTCCACCGGGACTGGGCCTCCCGGGCCCGGCACAAGGTGGGGGTGCCCGTCCTGAAGCTCTTCGCGCACAGCGAGTAGCGGCGGCGGGGCGGGCGGGCCCTCGGCCGTGCGCCTGCCCCCGGGGCCCCGGGGTGCCCCGGGGCTGCGGGCCCGGGGTGCCGGAGCGGCCCGCCGGGGCCCATTAGGGTGGGCCCCGGCACCGCACGACCCGCCACGCACCCGCCCGTCCCGCGCACTCGCGCACCCGCACAGCCAGGAGGCCGCCACATGGCACCCGCCGTCCCCAGCGCCATGGAGCGCCCGCACTTCATCGGCATCGGCGGCGCCGGGATGTCGGGCATCGCGCGCATCCTGGCCCGGCGCGGGGCGAAGGTGGCGGGGAGCGACGCCAAGGAGTCGGCCGGCTCCGAGTCGCTGCGGGCCCTCGGCGTCACCGTGCACATCGGCCACGCGGCCGGGCACCTCGCGGACGACGCGAGCTGTGTGGTCGTCTCCAGCGCCATCCGCGCCGACAACCCCGAGCTGGCCCGCGCCGCCGAGCTGGGCGTCCCGGTGGTCCACCGCTCCGACGCGCTCGCCTCCCTGATGCACGGCCTGCGCCCGATCGCCGTCGCGGGCACCCACGGCAAGACGACCACCACCTCGATGCTGGCCGTGGCCCTCACCGAGCTGGGCCTCGACCCCTCCTACGCCATCGGCGGCGACCTGGCCGGGCCCGGCAGCAACGCCCGCCACGGCGAGGGCGAGGTCTTCGTCGCGGAGGCCGACGAAAGCGACCGCAGCTTCCAGAAGTACGACCCCGAGGTCGCGATCGTCCTCAACGTGGAGCTGGACCACCACGCCAACTACGCCTCCATGGACGAGATCTACGAGTCCTTCGAGGCGTTCGCCGCGAAGATCGTGCCCGGCGGCACCCTGGTCGTCGGCGAGCACGCCGGGGCCCGCGAGCTGGCCGCCCGGGTGTCCGCCCGGCCCGGCGGCCCGGCGGTCGTCACCGTCGGCGAGTCCGAGGACTCCGACGTGTGGATCCGCTCGATCACGCCCAAGGGCATGACCAGCGAGGTCACCGTCGTGATGGACGGCGCCGAGCACACCTTCACCGTCTCGGTGCCCGGCCGCCACTACGCCCACAACGCGGCCGCCGCCCTCGCGGCCGGCGCGCGGGTCGGCATCGACCCGGCCGCCCTGGCGCAGGCGCTCACCGCGTACACCGGGGTCGGGCGGCGGCTTCAGCTCAAGGGCGAGGCGGCCGGGGTCCAGGTCGTGGACTCCTACGCGCACCACCCCACCGAGATGACCGCCGACCTGGAGGCCATGCGCGGCGCGGCCGCCGGCTCCCGGCTGCTCGTCGTCTTCCAGCCGCACCTGTACTCCCGCACCCAGGAGCTGGCCACCGAGATGGGCGCGGCCCTCGCCCTGGCCGACGCCTCCGTCGTCCTGGACATCTACCCGGCCCGCGAGGACCCGATCCCGGGCGTCACCAGCGAGCTGATCACCGACGCGGCGCGGGCGGCGGGCGCGGACGTCACGCCCGTCCACGACAAGGCGGACGTCCCGGCCGTGGTCGCGGGAATGGCGAAGCCCGGTGATCTCGTTCTCACGATGGGCGCCGGAGACGTGACGGACCTCGGTCCGCTCGTCCTGGCCCACCTGTCGACCCGAGGGAGCGCGTGATGCCGTACGACGTCGAGAAGCCCGACGAGCAGTGGCGGGCCGAGCTGTCGCCCGCCGAGTACGCCGTGCTGCGCCAAGCGGGCACCGAGCCCGCCTTCACCGGCGAGTACACCGACACCAAGACCCCCGGCGTCTACTCCTGCCGGGCCTGCGGGGCGGAGCTGTTCCGCTCGGACACCAAGTTCTCCTCCCACTGCGGCTGGCCGTCCTTCTACGACCCCAAGGACACCGACGCCGTCGAACTGATCGAGGACCGCTCCCACGGCATGCTCCGCACCGAGGTCCGCTGCGCCCGCTGCGGCTCCCACCTGGGCCACGTCTTCGAGGGCGAGGGCTACCCGACCCCGACGGACCAGCGGTACTGCATCAACTCCGTCTCCCTGCGCCTGGAGCCGGACGCGTCCTGACCTTGTACCGGCGGGGGTGGATGTTTCCACCCCTCCGACGCACGTCGCTCGGTACGATCAAGCCTCGGGCGGGGCACCCCCACGGCCCTCCGTCGCGGCTGAGTGATCCCACGAGAAGGTGCCTGATGGTCAGTATGAATGTCCGCCCCGACATCGATGCCGCCGCCGCCAAGCTGGGCAGCGCTTTCGGATCAAAACGCGAGATCCAGAGGCTGCCCGAGGTGCTGTGGGAGGGCGAGTCCGTGCAGATGCTCGCAACAGGGACGTACGGCAACGGGAGCGGGCTCGTTGCCATGACCAGCATGCGTCTGATCTTCCTCAAGCACGGCATCCTGTCGCAGACTGTCGAAGACTTCCCCTACGGCAAGATCTCATCTGTGCAGTGGTCCGGAGGGATGCTCATGGGCACACTCACTGTCTACACATCAGGGAACCGGGCCGATATCAAGAACATGCCGAAGGACGCAGGGAAGGCCATCGCGGACCAGTTGCGCATGCATGTCGCGACTGGCGCGACCTCGGGGCCCGGTGCGGCGCCGGGCCCACCGGTAGCACCCGGTCAGGACATTGCCGGCCGCCTGGCAACTTTGGACCAGCTCCGCGCAGCGGGAGCCATCACGGATGAGGAGTACAGAGACCGCCGGGCGAAGATCCTCGACAGTCTCTGAATCTCCGATCGGGCATGCCGGGAGCGGGCCGCTTGATGTGCGGTAATACGCGTCATACGATGGTGGCATGGCCAAGACCAGGATCAGCATCAGCCTTGAGCAGCAGGAGGCCGAAGCCATTCGTCGGCATGCCGAGCGGGCCGGTATGGATGTGTCGGCCTATCTCGTGCATGCCGCGACGCGGCAGATGGCGGAGACCGAGGCCATAGAGGAGCAGTTCGCCGATGTGGATGCCCTGATCGCCGCTGCCGAAGCGGAGGCAGGAGGCGTGCCGGCGGAGCCGCCCGCGTCTGCGGAGGACCTGACGGAGCAGGAGCGACGGGAGATCGAGTCCGCCCTCGGACTCGTCTACGGGGCGGACCGGCCGGAGGCGCGGCCGGGCGAGGCGGCGTGAGCGCACGGGTCCCCGTGTACGACACGGGCATGCTCATCGCGCTGGCGGACCGCAAGGCCAAGGCCGTGCACCTACACGAAGGCCTGAAGGCGACCCCGCACCGGGCCCTGGTCCTGGGGCCGGTGCTCGCCCAGGTGTGGCGCCCGAACCCACGGTTGGTCCACGCGCTGGCAGGGGTCCTCGGGGACTGTGCCGTCCCGCAGGCCCGGGGCTCGTCCCCGTCCATGCGGGACACCAAGGCCGGCCGACCCGAGTGCATCGTGTGCGCGACTGGCCCCGACCTCACCGACTGGCGCAGGATCGGAACCGCTCTTGGCCAGGCGGCCCTCCCGCCGAAGAAGCGCCCGGACGCCGTGGATGCCTGGGTGGCTCTCGCTGCGGCCAAGCACGGAAGTGCCGTGATCTTCACCAGTGACCCGGAGGACATCTCGGCGTACCTGGCCGTCCTGAACCCCGCCGACGTCCACGTCCAGGCGGTGTGAGCCGACGCGTCCGGCGCTGGGACACCCGCGGTTGCCGGCGCACGCCGGCCCCCGCACGCGCGGAAATTCGGCTGCGTGCGCGGGCCCGGTCCGCGCAGACTGGGCGGGCCGGTGCCGGGGGCGAGTCGTCGTGGTCGGGGCGGGCGACCGAAACGACCGCTCCCGTAAGGAATTCCGCCGCGTGCAGGCTGCCGTCACCGTCACTCCCGCCCAGGTCCCCGAACTGCTGCTCGGTCTCGCGACCGTGCGGCCCGTGTTCCTGTGGGGCGCGCCCGGGATCGGGAAGTCGTCGCTGGTGCGGCGGTTCGCCGAGTCGCTGGGGCTGGAGTGCGTGAGCCTGCTCGGGACGCAGCTCGCGCCCGAGGACCTGATCGGGGTGCCGCAGATCCGGGACGGGCGGTCCGTGTTCTGCCCACCGGAGGCCATCGCGCGGGACGAGCCGTACTGCCTGTTCCTGGACGAGCTGAACGCCGCGTCCCCCGACGTCCAGAAGGCGTTCTACTCGCTGATCCTGGACCGCCGGATCGGGAACTACGAGCTGCCCGCAGGCTCCATCGTCATCGGCGCGGGCAACCGCGCCACCGACAACGCCCTCGCCCGCCCCATCGCCTCCGCCCTGGTCAACCGCCTCACCCACGTGCATCTGCGGGCGTCCGTGAGCGACTGGCTGGTGTGGGCGGGGGAGCACGGCATCCACCCCTGGGTGACGGACTACCTCACCGAGCGCCCGGACCACCTCTGGTCCCAGCCGCCCAAGACCGAGGAGCCGTTCTCCACGCCCCGCTCCTGGCACATGCTCTCCGACGCCCTGCACTCCTTCGGCCCGGACATCGACGAGCAGACCCTCAAGGTGGTCGTGCACGGCACCCTCACCCCCGCGCACGCGGTCTCCTTCTGCGGCTACGCGAAGATCGTCCGCCACACCTTCGGCATCGAGGCGATCCTCAAGGGCGACGCCTCCTGGCCCAACCGTCCGGAGGACCGGGACCTGCTCTACTACCTCGCCGACGCCTTCCGGGGCCGTCTGGTCAAGGAGCTGCCCCGGCAGAAGGAGCATGTCTCGCCGTCGATGCGGCAGACCGCCTACCGCGCCAAGTCGCTGCTGGTGCAGCTCGCGGAGATCTCGGTGGAGGTCGCCCAGACCGTCATCGCGGACGACGAGGACGGCCTCCCGGTGCTGCCCGCCTGGTTCCTGGTGGAGGCCGCCCGCGACATGCCCCGCCTGGTGGAGGCCCGCCGGTGAGCGGCGCGTACGGGCCCGGGGCCCGCCGGTGAGCGGCGCCCCGCGCGGTGCCCGGCGCGGGAAGAAGGGCGACCGGCCGGACCCCGCCGCCGAGGCGTTCACCGCCGGACTCGCCCTGGTCAGGCGGAACCCCGCCTTCGCCGCCGTCGAAGCGACCTTCTGCCGGAACAAGAAGTGCGCCCGCACCCCCGCCGGGGGCCTCGCCGCCGTCGACTCGGACGGCACCGTCCACGTCCACCCCACCAAGCGCGCCGAGCCCGCCGCCTGGGCCTGGCACCTGGCGCACTGCCTGCTCCACCTCGGCTTCGGCCACGTCCCCGCGTCCAAGGAGCGGGTGCGCGAGCAGCCCGACCGCTTCGCGCGCGCCGCCCGCTGCGCCGTCGTCAACCGCTTCCTGCTCACCTTCCCCGTCGGCAGCGCCCCCGAGCACCTGCCCGAGAGCTACCCCGGCGGCGACGAGGAGGAACTCACCGCCCGCTGGCGGCGCGACGGCATCCCCGCCGGATACGAGCACTGCGGCACCGCCGGGGAGCACCCCGATCAGGTGCTGGTCACCTGGCCCACCTGGGACGGCAGCACCCCGCCCGACTGGGAGACCGCCTTCGCCCACGCGCTCACCCGCAGCGTCTCCGAGTCCATGGACGACGCGGGCGGCCGGCGGGACCGGAAGACCGGCGAACTCCTGCCCCAGCGCCCCTGGGACCGCGCCCTCAACTGGTTCGTCTCCTCCTACCCGCTCCTCGGCGGCCTCGCCGCCGGGCTCACGGTCGTCGCGGACGCCGAACTCGCCCGCGCGCAGGGCATCGCCGTCGCCGCCGTGAGCGCCGTCGCGGGCGAGATCTACATCAACCCGCTGCGCACCTTCACCGACGAGGAGTGGCGCTTCATCCTCGCCCACGAGATGCTGCACGCCGCCCTCCGCCACGGCGAACGCCGGGGCGCACGCGACCCGTTCCTCTTCAACGTCGCCGCCGACTACGTCGTCAACGGCTGGCTGGTCGAGATGCGCGTCGGGGACATGCCGGAGGGGCTGCTCCACGACCCGGAGCTGAAGGACCTCTCGGTGGAGGAGGTCTACGACCGGATCGTCACCGATCTGCGCCGCCACCGCCGCCTGGCCACCCTGCGCGGCAAGGGCGCGGGCGACATCCTCGGGGACGCGCTGCCGCACCCCGGCTCCCGGCCCTACACCGACCTGGACGAGTTCTACCGGCGCGGCCTCACCCAGGGCTTCGAACTGCACTCCGCCGGGGAACGCGGACTGCTCCCCGCCGGGCTGGTGCAGGAGATCCGCGCCCTCGCCCACCCGCCGGTGCCGTGGGACGCGCGTCTCGCGCGCTGGTTCGACGAGTACGTGCCCCGGCCCGAGCCCGTCCGCTCCTACGCGCGCCCGGCCCGCCGCCAGGCGTCCACGCCCGACATCCCGCGCGCGGGCCGGTACTTCCCCGCCGAGGAGACCCCGCGCTGCACCTTCGGCGTCGTCCTGGACACCTCGGGCTCGATGAACGCGCAGCTCCTCGGCAAGGCGCTCGGCGCGATCGCCTCCTACGCGGAGGCCCGCGACGTGCCCGCCGCCCGGGTCGTGTTCTGCGACGCGGCCGCCTACGACGCCGGGTACCTCCCGCCGACCGAGATCGCGGGCCGGGTCCGGGTGCGCGGACGCGGCGGGACGGCCCTCCAGCCGGGCATCGACCTGCTCCAGCGCGCCCGGGACTTCCCGCCGGACGCGCCGGTGCTGGTCATCACCGACGGCTGGTGCGACGTGCTCCGCGTGCGCCGCGAACACGCCTACCTGGTGCCGCAGGGCGCGTCCCTGCCGTTCACGCCCCGCGGCCCGGTCTTCCGCCTGACGTGAGGTCAGGCCCGGCGGGCCAGGCCGACGAACGCGGTCCAGGCGGCGGGCGCGACGGCGAACTGGGGGCCGTCGGTGACCTTGGAGTCCCGGACGTGGACGGTGTCGGGGCAGGCGGCGACCTCGACGCAGGAGTCGCCGTCACCGCCGCTGTAGGTGGACTTGTGCCAGGACAGCGCGACCTCCACGCAGTCGTCGCCGGAGCCGCTGCTGTAACTGCTCTTGAACCAGGCCAGTTCGGTGGTGGTACCGCTCATGTCGCTCCTCGCATCTGCCGCAACAGGCCCAGGGATTCCTTCAGGGGAAGGGCCTGTGATCGCATCCTGGCATACCGCATCTGGAGCATGCTGACCACTTTCGGTTCGGCGATGAGGTGTCCGTTCTCCTGCCCTTCGCTGTAGGCGAGGCGCTGATGCTCCGGGGTCTCCAGGAGCCGGAGGGGGCCGTTCAGGCCCGCGTGGCTCTCACCGACCAGGGGCATGACCTGGACCTCCACGTTGCGGAGCTGTGCCACCTCGATCAGGTGGTCCAGCTGCTCACGGGTCAGCTCCAGACCGCCCAACTGCCGCAGCAGCACATGCTCCTCGATGATGAAGCTGTAGGAGGTGTTCGGACGCCCCGTCAGTAGCGCCTGACGTTCCAGTCGCTTGACCATGTTGGCGTCGATCTGGTCGTCCCCGAGGGGAGGTAACTGGTCCGTGAAGAGCCGCAGGGCGTACGCCTCGGTCTGGAGGAGTCCCGGCACCATCCGGCACTCGTACGTGTAGAGGCTCAGCGCCTTCGCCTCCAGCTCCGCCCACCGGCGGAACCAACTCGCCAGCCCCGGCTGCCGGGATAGATGCTTTGCCGCGCCCCGGATCGCCCCGAACGCGTCGAGTACGTCCTCCGCGCGCTCCACGAACGCGTCCGGCGGGAAGCGCCGGCCCTGCTCGATGGACGCGACCGTGGGCACCGAGTACCCCACCAGCGGCGCGAACTGCTCCTGTGTCAGCCCCGCCCGCTTCCTGAACGCCTGGACCACGGCCCCGAACGCCTTCAGGCTGTCCGAGGTCTCCGGCTCTCCGCTACCGCCGCTGCTCGCCGTTCCCGTCATGGACGGCCACCTCCCTTGCAGGTTCCCTGAGTTGCGCAACGCCCGCGCCCGCCTCATCGTCACGGTCGGTGACCCCTACTGTCCACCCTGCGTACCCGTACGCTGACCGAGCGTACGGGTTCCTGATCTGGGGTCCGACGTGCGCGGACGCCAGGGTGGAGGCATGCATTCACCCGTAGCCCCGCAACAGCCGGGCACCGTACGTGTGTTCACCCAGCGTTTCAGCTCGACCCCGCTCGGGGCCCGCCTCGCCCGCCGGCTTGCGGTCCACCAGCTCGACGCCTGGGACGCCGCCGCGTTCGGCTCCGACCTCTCCGCCACCGCCGCCGTGGTCGTCGCGGAACTGGCCGCGAACGCGGCCACCCACGGCCGCGTGCCCGGGCGCGACTTCGAACTGCGGCTCACCCTCAGCCCGGACGTGCTGCGCATCGAGGTCTCCGACACGCGCGGGGAGCGCCGCCCGCCCGGCCCGGACGCCCTGACCGCACCGGCGGCCCTGGACGGCGGCGGGCGCGGGCTGCTGCTCGTCGCCTCCCTGGCGGACCGCTGGGAGGTGCTCGACCGGGTGCCCGTGGGCAAGACCGTCCGCGCGGAGATCGACCTCACCCCGTCCCCGGCGGCGCCCGGGTCAGGCCGGGCCGGGTCGGCTCAGAGGACACCTCCGGCCTCGTCGTGCAGGACCTCCGGCCAGTACCGGTAGTCGTCCGGTCCCTCGGCGGGGCGGCAGGCCACCGGGTCGACCGAGGCCAGCACCTCGATCATCGTGTCGGCGAGCTGGTGGTAGAAGTCCTGGGTGAAGTCGTGCCCCTTGTCGAGGACCTGCTCCCGCTGGTGGAGCCAGAGGGTGAAGGCGAGCGTGGACACGTCCGCGTTGACCGGGACCACGTGGTCCGCGCCCAGCTCGGTGTGGAACAGGGCCCCGGTGCGGCCGTCGAGAAGGACGTCGAAGTCGTGGACCAGGCCGCCGAGCACGATCAGGTGCTCCGCGTCCGGCGGCAACTGCTCGGTGCCGTCCCAGAGATGGGCGTGCGAGGGGCGGGCCCGCGAGTCCGCCCAGTCCTCCGGGAGCGTGCACAGCGGCTCCTTGTCGGGGCCGTAGAACATGAAGCCGTCGCGCGGGAGGCCCACCTCGGTGAGGAAGCGGCGGGTCGGCGCGTGGGTCAGGGCCGGGGCAGCTCGGCGTCGGTGAGCCGCACCATGCCGTCCGCGCCGAAGACGCCGTCCAGCAGCCCGTCCGGCAGGTCCAGGGCCAGCCCCGCGCCCGGACCGGCGATCAGGCCGAGCGGGCGCATCACGGCCGCTATCCGCCAGAACGCCGGTATCGGGTGCTCCCAGCCGGACCGGGGGCCGGCCGGACCCCAGCCGTCCTCACCCCACTCGACGGAGCCCGCAGACCCACCGGACCCGGCGGATCCGGCGGCGGAGCCGGTGAAGACCGCCGTCAGCAGCTCCTCCGCCTCCCGGACCGCCGCCGGGCCCGTGCGCCCCGCCAGGGCGGCGAACGGGCCCCGCAGGCCCCGGAAATCGTCCACCGCGCCGAGGAAGTGGGTCAGCGCGTCGACCGAGGGGGCCAGCGGGAACAACTCCGCGCCGCCCGGGGACTTCTCGTACAGCCACATGCTGAACACCCGGCCGGTGGCACCGTCGAGGACGACCTCCTCGCCCTCCTCGTCCCCCTCGACGATCAGACGGCCGATCAGCAGCAGCCCGGCGAGGGCGGGATCGAGTTCGGCCGGATCGCCGCCGAGGGCCACCAGGTGGTCGGTGACCGTGGCCAGGGACGGCCCGGTGAGCGGGCGGAAGTTCACCAGGCCGTGGCCGTCCAGCCGTGCGCCCGGGGCGAGGGCGCGGTGGGTCGGCTCATGGGTGATCGACGGATGCGGTGCCTGCTGCGCGGGCACGACGATGCTGGTCGCGGACATGATTTCCCCCGTGGTGGTGCCGGTGTCGCGCCGACGTTCGAGCGACTTCACCAACCGTACGGGCCACCACTGACAGTGACCCCGGCCGGTCGCCCGGCCCGTTCGCCGGGCCCGGTCCGTGCGCCCGCCACCGCGCACCCCCTAGGGTCGGAGGCATGGGCACGGACCGCACCGCGTACACCGCCCGGCACGCGAACCGGAGGCGCTTTCTCGGCGCCGCCTCGGGCGCCCTCGCGGGCGTCGGGCTCACGGCGTGCGGTGGAGGCGAGGGCGACGGCGGAAGCGGTTCCGGGGAGCGGTCGCGTGCCACGCCGAGTACCCCGGCCCCCGCCGAGGACGACGGCCCGCGACCCCTCTACCTCGGCGCGTACACCTCGGTCGCGGGTGGCGGCGACGGCATCGGCCTCGCCGCGTACGAGGCGGCGGACGGCCGGATCACCGGGGGCCGCACGGTCGAGGGCGTCCCGGACCCCTCCTACCTCGCCGTCCACCCCGACGGCCGCACCCTCTACGCGGCGAACGAGCGCGAGGAGGGCGCGGTGACCGCCGTGCGCCTCGGCGACGGGGAAGCACCGCCCCGCGTCCTCGGCACCCGGCCGACCGGCGGGTCCGGCACCTGCCATCTCTCCGTGCATCCGTCCGGCCGCTGGCTGCTGAGCGCCGACTACGGCTCGGGCAGCGTCGCCGTGCATCCCGTCGCGGCGGACGGGGCCCTCGGCGCGGCCACCGACCGTGTGGTGCACGGCAGTCCGCGCCCCGGGCCGGGCCAGGACGGGCCGCACGCCCACCAGATCCTCACGGCCCCCGGCGGGCACGTCCTCGCCGTGGACCTCGGCACCGACACCGTCTACACCTACCGGCTGGACACCCGCGCGGGCACCCTCGCCGAGACCGCCCGCACCACCGTGCGGGCCGGTGCCGGACCCCGGCATCTGACCTTCCACCCGTCCGGGCGGTACGCGTACCTCGCCAATGAACTCGACGACACCGTCCAGGTCTGCGCCTACGACCCCCGCACCGGCCGCCTCCGTCCCGCCCGCCCCCAGCCGACCGGCGGCAGCGGCCCGGGCACCGCGTACCCGGCCAACCTCGCGGTGACCCCGGACGGCCGGTACGCGTACCTCGCCAACCGGGGGCCCGACACGCTCGTCCGGTACGCCGTGGAGGCGGGCGGAGCGCGGCTGCGGCTGGTGGACAGCGTGCCGGCCGGGGGCGCGTTCCCCCGTCAGATCGCGCTCTCGCCGTCGGGGCGGCTGCTCTTCGCGGCGAACCAGCGCTCCGGGACGGTGAGCGTCCACCGCGTGGACGCGAAGTCGGGCGAACTGCGCCCCGCCGGGCGGCCGTTCACCGCGCCGGGGGCGTCCTGCGCCCTGCCCCGCTGACCGGGTCCCCGCGCTACCCGCGCGGCTCCAGCAGGTCCCACCGGTTGCCGTACAGGTCCTCGAAGACCGCCACCGAGCCGTACTCCTCGTGGCGGGGCTCCTCCAGGAAGCGGACGCCCGCCCCGGTCATCCGGGCGTGGTCGCGTGCGAAGTCGTCCGTGTGCAGGAAGAAGCCGACCCGGCCGCCGGTCTGCGCGCCAACGGCCCGGCGCTGGTCGTCGCCGGAGGCGCGGGCGAGGAGGAGGCCGGTGCCCCGCGGGGCGCCGGGCGGGCGGACCACGACCCAGCGTGAGCCGTCGCCGCGGTCGGTGTCCTCGACCAGCTCGAAGCCGAGGGCGCGGGTGTAGAAGGCGAGGGCGTCGTCGTAGTCGTCGACGACCAGGGTGACGAGGGCGATGGAGGGCATACGGGCACGTTATACGTATCACTCGGATGCGACAATCACCGCCATGCCGACCACCCCGCCCCCGGCCCCGCCGCCCGACCCCCTGCCGCTGCTCGCCGACCGGGCCCGTGCGCTGGCCCGCCCCGGGCGGCGGCGCATCCTCGGGATCGCGGGCGCGCCCGGCGCCGGGAAGTCCACCCTCGCCGCCCGCCTGGTCGCGGCCCTGGACGGCGGCGCGGTCCTGGTGCCCATGGACGGCTTCCACCTGGCCGGGAAGGAGCTGGACCGCCTCGGCCGCGCGGACCGCAAGGGCGCGCCGGACACCTTCGACGCCGCCGGGTACGCCGCCCTCCTCGCCCGCCTGCGCGCCCCCGAACCCGGCACCACCGTCTACGCGCCCGACTTCGACCGGGCCCTGGAAGAGCCCGTCGCCGGGGCGCTGCCCGTCCCGGCGGAGATCCCCCTGGTCGTCACCGAGGGCAACTACCTTCTGCACGACGCCGGCCACTGGGCCCGGGTGCGCCCCCTGCTGGACGAGGTCTGGTTCGTGCGGACCGAGGAGGCCGAGCGGGTCCGGCGGCTCGTCGCGCGGCACGTCCGGTACGGGAAGGAGCCCGCCCGCGCCGCGCGCTGGGTCCGGGAGTCCGACGAGGCCAACGCCCGGCTGGTGGAGGCGGGCCGGGACCGGGCGGACCTGGTCGTCGACCTGCCCTGAGCGCGCGCCCCGGCGCGGCCCGGCCTGGTGATCGACCTGCCCCGACCGCCCCCGCGCGCCCCTCGGTAGGCTCGGAGTCGGAGACGAGGGAAGACGGAGGCGGTCGACGTGGGGTGGTTCCGGCGGGGGCCGAAGCGCGACGGGCAGGACGGGCCCCGGGATGCCGAGTTCGCCTACTTCTCGGCCGCCGAGGGGGCGCGCTTCCGGGGCCTGGTGCGCGAGCAGTTCGCCGAACACGGCCTGGAGGTCACCGTCTACGCGGACATGGTGACCGACAGTTCCGGGCGACAGTTCGGCCTCGGCAACCTGGCCGCCGTCTGCCACAACGACGACCGCGGCCCGCGCGTCTGGCCCGGACTCGTCCACCGGCACATCGGAATGGTGCTGCGCACCATGGACGCCCCGTCCGCCCTGGACACCCTCCCCGCCGAGCAGATCCGCGCCCAGCTCTACCCGCGCGTGGTCGGCGCGGAAGGGCTCGACCCGGAGCACTTCGCCTACGCCCGGACCGTCGCCCCCGGGCTGTTCGAGATCCTGGCGCTGGACCTCCCCGAGAGCGTCATGATGCTCACCGACGAGGCCCTGGCTCCCCTCGGTGACCTGCCCTACCTCCGTGAGCAGGCGTTCTACAACCTCCGCGGGCTCCCGGTGGAGGCGCACGAGACCATCCGCGACGCCGAGGGGATGCGCTTCGAGGTGGTCCTCGGCGACTCCTTCTACACCGCGAGCCGGGTCCTGGCCCTGGACGCGGTGGTCCGCCAGGTCACGGGGAAGGAGCTGGGCAAGGACGGCGCCCTGGTCGCGATGCCCTTCCGCCACCAGCTCGCCTTCCACGCCATCCACGACACCGGCATGATCCGCGCCCTGAACGGGATGGCCGCCTTCGCCGCCGGCGGCTTCGAGGACACCCCCGGGGCCATCAGCCCCTATGTGTACTGGTGGCGCGACGGAACGTTCACGCAGCTCAGCGACCGGGACGAGGAGAGCGGCGGCCTGAAGATCGTCGTCGACGGGGACTTCCAGGAGCTGCTGGAACGGCTGGTCGCGGAGGACGGCGACGGTCCCGACCCGGCCTGAGCCCGGACCTGCTCCGACGCCGACCCGGCCCGAGGCGCACTCGCGCCCCGGCGCGGCGCGGACGACCATGGCAGGCGGGGCGGGCCGGGCCCGGCGCGTACCCCGGCGACCGACGAACCAGGGAGACCCGCATGACGAGCACCACCCCGACGCCGTCCGCCGCGGACCGGCCCGGCCCGGAGCCGTTCACCGCCGAGGACTACCGGGTCCGGATGGACCGGGCCGCCGAGGCCGCCGCCGACGCGGGGCTGGACGGCGTCCTGGTCGCCCCCGGACCCGACCTGATCCACCTCACCGGCTATCTGCCGGTGCCCACCGAGCGCCTGACCGTCCTGGTGCTCCGCGCGGGCGAGGACCCGGTCCTGGTCGTCCCCACCCTGGAGGCACCCGACGCCGCCGGGTCGGTCGGCGGCCCCGCGCTCAGCCTCCGCAACTGGACCGACGGCGCGGACCCGTACGCCACCGTCGCCCCGCTCCTCGGCGCCACCGGGCGCTTCGCGGTCAGTGACAACACCTGGGCCCTGCACCTGCTCGGCCTTCAACAGGCCCTGCCGGACGCCTCGTACGTCTCCCTCACCGCCGCGCTGCCCATGCTCCGGGCGGTGAAGGACGCGCATGAACTCGCCCGCCTCGCCGCCGCCGGAGAGGCGGCGGACCGGGCGTACGGCGAGATCCTGACGGTGCGCTTCGCGGGCCGCCGGGAGTCCGAGGTCGCCGCCGACCTCGCGGCCCTGCTGCTGCGGTTCGGCCACTCCCAGGTGGACTTCACCGTCGTCGGCTCGGGCCCCAACGGCGCCAACCCGCACCACGAGGCCGGTGAACGCGTCATCGAGCACGGCGACACCGTGGTCCTCGACTTCGGCGGCCTCAAGGACGGCTACGGCTCCGACACCACCCGGACCGTGCACGTGGGCGAGCCCTCGGTCGCCGAGCAGCACGTCCACGACGTGGTCCGGGAGGCCCAGCAGGCGGGCGTCGAGGCGGTCCGGCCGGGCGCCGCCTGCCAGGACGTGGACCGCGCGGCCCGGGAGATCATCGAGGCGGCCGGGTACGGGGATCTGTTCATCCACCGCACCGGCCACGGCATCGGCGTCACCACCCATGAACCGCCGTACATGATCGAGGGCGAGGAGCAGCCGCTGGTGCCCGGGATGTGCTTCTCGGTGGAGCCGGGCATCTATCTGCCGGGGCGGTTCGGGGTGCGGATCGAGGACATCGTCACGGTGACGGAGGACGGCGCCCGGCGCTTCAACAACACCTCGCGGGAGATGGCGATCGTCGAGTAGCGCCGGGCGGTCGGGTGACACATGACCGGTGCCGGCCGGCCTCCGTCCACCGGTCACGTGTCACCGGTGTGCGGGGGCCTCGGTCCGGTGCAGGTCAGGCGCCGGTGAGGACCACGCAGCTCTCCGGGGAGAGGTGCAGCACCCCGTCGCCGTCCGGGGGCTGGACCTTGCCCCAGGCCGCCGCGATCCGGCCGCCGCCCCCGAGCGGGATCGCGGCCGGGTCCGGGCCGAGGTTCACCGCGACCCGGGTGTCGCCCCGGCGGTAGGCCAGCCACTTGCCCTGCTCGTCGAAGGCGACCTTCACCGCCGCGAGGTCCGGGTCCGTGAGGTCCGGCAGGGTGCGGCGCAGTGCGATCAGCTCCCGGTACCAGGCCAGCAGGCCTGCGTGCGGCTCCCGTTCGCGTTCCGCGCGGTCCAGGCAGGACCGGTCGCGGGTGGCGGGGGCCTGCGGGTCGGGGATCTGCTCCGCCTGCCAGCCGTGCTCGGCGAACTCCCGCCGCCGGCCCGCTCGTACGGCCTCCGCCAGCTCCGGGTCGGTGTGGTCGGTGAAGTACTGCCACGGGGTCCCGGCGCCCCACTCCTCGCCCATGAACAGCATCGGCGTGGCCGGGCCGGTGAGCACCAGGGCCGCCGCGCACGCCTGGAGGCCGGGGGTGAGCGTGGCCGACAGGCGGTCGCCGAGGGCCCGGTTGCCGATCTGGTCATGGGTCTGGGAGTAGGCGACGAACCGGTGCGCGGGTGTGGTCGCGGTGTTGACGGGCCGTCCGTGGGTGCGGCCCCGGAAGGTCGAGTAGGTGCCGTCGTGGAAGAAGGCGCGGGTCAGGGTCTTGGCGAGGGCGGCCATCGGGGCGGTCGCGAAGTCGGCGTAGTAGCCCTGGGACTCGCCGGTCAGGGCGGTGTGCAGGGCGTGGTGGAAGTCGTCGTTCCACTGGGCGTGCAGGCCGATGCCGCCCTGGGGGCGGGGGGTCGTGGTGCGCGGGTCGCACAGGTCGGACTCGGCGATCAGGAAGAGCGGCCGCCCCAGGTCCGCCGCCAGTCCGTCCACCGCCGCCGCCAGTTCCTCCAGGAAGGTCAGCGCCCGGGTGTCGACCAGCGTGTGGACGGCGTCCAGCCGCAGTCCGTCGAGCCGGTAGTCCCGCAGCCAGGCCAGCGCACTGCCCAGGAGGTACGCCCGGACCTCGTCCGAACCGGGGGCGTCCAGATTGACCGCCGCGCCCCACGGTGTGTGGTGGGTGTCCGTGAAGTAGGGCCCGAAGACGGGGAGGTAGTTGCCCGCCGGGCCGAGGTGGTTGTGCACCACGTCCAGGACCACGCCGAGGCCGTGGCCGTGAGCCGTGTCGACGAATCGCTTCAGCGCCTCGGGGCCGCCGTACGGCTCGTGCACCGCCCACGGCGCGACCCCGTCGTAACCCCAGCCGTGGGTGCCGGGGAAGGGGCAGAGGGGCATCAGCTCGACATGGGTGACGCCGAGTTCGGCGAGTTCGCCCAGGTGCGCGGCGGCGGCGTCGAGGGTGCCCGCCGGGGTGTAGGTGCCGATGTGCAGCTCGTAGAGGACCGCGCCGTTCAGCCCCCGCCCCGGCCAGTCGTGCCGCCAGGCGTGCGCCCCCTGGTCGACGACCGCGCCCGGGCCGTCCGGGCCGTCGGGCAGCCGGCGGGAACGCGGATCGGGCCGGACGGGGCCGCCGTCGACCGCGAAGCCGTACCGGGCGCCGTCCCCGGCCTCCGCCTCGGCCTCCCACCAGCCGGGCCGGCCCTGGGCCCGCTCCATCGGGAGCTCCTCGCCGTCCAGCCACAGCGTCACGTGCTCCTCGGCGTTCGGCGCCCACACCTCGAACAGCAGCACTCGCGTCCCCTCGTCGTCGGTCCCCTGCGTCCGGTCCATCCTGGCAAGTCCGGGGTCTTCAGGCGGGGTCCTTGGGCCATTAAGGTCACCGGGCATGCCGATGCCGCCCGAGTCCTCGTCGTCCGCGTCTCCGTCGTCGTCCTCGCCCCCTTCTGTGGCCGCTTCTGTGTCCGCGTCCGGGCCGCTGCCCGTGTTCCCGCCCGGCTTCCTGTGGGGAGCCTCCGCCTCCGCCTTCCAGACCGAGGGGGCCGCCGACGCCGACGGCAAGGGGCCCTCCGGCTGGGACGCCTTCGCCGCCGCCGGGCGCGTCCGGGGCGGCGCGGATGCCGCGCGGGGCACCGGCTTCTACCACCGCTACCGGGAGGACGTGGCCCTCCTCGCCGGACTCGGCGTGGACGCCTTCCGCTTCTCGGTGAGCTGGCCCCGGGTGGTCCCCGGCGGCACCGGGCCCGTCAACCCGCACGGCCTCGACTTCTACGACCGCCTGGTGGACGAACTGTGCGCGCACGGCATCACGCCCGCGCCGACCCTCTACCACTGGGACACCCCGCTGCCCCTGGACGAGGCGGGTGGCTGGCTGAACCGGGACACCGCGCAGCGCTTCGCCGACTACGCCGCCGTGGTCGCGGAACGGCTCGCGGACCGGGTCCCGCTGTGGATGACCCTCAACGAACCCGCCGAGGTGACCCTCCTCGGCTACGCCCTCGGGGAGCACGCCCCCGGGCAGAAGCTCCTCTTCGACGCCCTGCCCGCCGCCCACCACCAGCTCCTCGCCCACGGCCTCGCGGCCCGGGCCCTGCGCGCCGCCGGGGCCGGGCGGGTCGGCATCGCCGTCTCCCACTCACCGGTGCGCGCGGCCGGGGACACGGAGGAGGACCGGTTCGCCGCCGGACTGTACGACACCCTCACCAACCACCTGTTCGCGGACCCGCTGCTGACCGGCGCCTACCCGGACGAGTCGATCGCCGCCCTGATGCCCGGCCCGGTCGCCGAGGACCTGGCCCTCATCGCGCAGCCCCTGGACTTCTACGGTGTGAACTACTACCACCCGATGCTGGTCGGCGCTCCGCACCCGGCCGCGCCGGACGCCCTGGACAGCTTCGGGGGCGTCGGGATGCCGGAGGGGCTGCCGTTCGGGCTCCGCGACATCCCCGGGACCGAACGCACCGCCTTCGGCTGGCCCGTCGTCCCCGAGGGCCTGCGCGAACTCCTCCTGCTGCTGAAGGAGCGCTACGGGGACCGGCTGCCGCCCGTGCTGATCACCGAGAACGGCTGCTCGTACGAGGGCGTCGACGACCCGCGCCGGATCGCCTTCCTGGACGGCCATCTGCGAGCCCTGCACGCGGCGATCACCGAAGGGGTGGACGTGCGCGGGTACTTCACCTGGTCGCTGACCGACAACATCGAGTGGGCCGAGGGCGCGGCGCAGCGCTTCGGACTGGTGCACATCGACTACGAGACACTGGCGCGCACGCCGAAGGCGTCGTACGGCTGGTACCGGGACGCGATCGCGGCGCAGCGGGCCGCCCACGGGGCGGGGTGAGGTGCGGGGGCGGGTGGCGGGTTTTCGGACCGTGGTGGCGCGGGCGGGGCCTCGGGCGGGCGGCGGGCCGTGGTGCGGGGCCACCCGCCCGGGGTGCCGGCGGGGCGTCAGCCGGTGCCGCCCGGCACGAAGTTGATGCGCTCCCTGACCACCGGGTGGCCCGCCTTGGCGAAGTTCGCCGCCATCGGCGTGTTCCCCTGGTCGGTGGCGCCCGCCACGAACTCCGCGCCCCGCTCGGCGAGGAAGCGCGTGCACTCCACCAGCAGGTCGTACGCGTAGCCCCGGCCGCGCTGCTCGGGCAGGACGCCGATGAAGCCGACGCACGGGCCGGACGGGTTGTGCGCCGGGATGTGGATGCCGGCGAACTCGCCCCCTGCCGTGTGCGCGACCTGCCACCACTCGCGCGGGGACGGGCACCAGTGGAAGAACTCCAGCTCCTCCCGGGCCGCCTGCTCGACCCCGCCCTCCGCGATCGCCCGCAGGGCGTGCGCGTCGAGGGTGGCGGAGTGGATGCGCTTCAGCGCGTCGAAGAACACGGCGTCGTCCGGCTCGGGCCGGAAGCTCAGACGGCCCGGCCGCTCGGGGAGACCGTGCTCGGGGGTCCAGCGGTAGAGGTAGCGCTCGACGAGGAGTGCGTAGCCGGCGGCCTGCGCCGCGCGCATACGGGTCTCGCCCGCGGCCCGGGCGAGCGGGTCCTCCCGCCAGCCGGGCGGAAGGGTGAGTTCCAGTTCCACCCGGTGCGGGGCGGAGCGCAGCAGGGCGGCGCCGGCCTCCTCCTCGCCCTCGGCGACGTCGAACCAGTTGATGTTCACCGGGGTCGTGTCGTCGGGGCCGCCCCACCAGGCGCCGCGGGCCACGACCCGGCCGTCGCGCAGGGCGACCCGCTTCCACTCGGGGCGGTGGACCGTGCGCGCGTGCGAGACGGCCGCGCCGAGGGGGTCGGGCAGGGTGTCGAAAAGGTGCGCGTCGCTCGCGTCGAGCGCGCGGATGACCAGATCGGTCATGAGGGGGATCCTCCGGGAGTGAACTGCGGAGCGCTCCCGGTCAGCCGTCGAACGCCGGGCGGGCGGGAAGGGAGCGCGGGACAACTGCTGCGGTGTGCACGGCACTCGCCTCCTTCCGTCTCCGGGGCGTCCTCCAGGGCGTCGCGATCACGGTAGACGCCCGGGGGCGGGCGGTCCACGGGTTTCCGGCGGGCCCGTGGTTCGAGGACGGTCCAGGGGTTTCGTGGCGCCGCCGGTCACAGGCCCGCCGAGGCGGATGAATCCGACAAATCGCCCATGGTGGCGAACCGTTCCGCCCGCGCCGTCCGGATCACGTGGCTGCTTCTGGACACCCCGGGCCCTTCGGCCCGACAATTCGGATGTGACCTCGTCCTATGAACTGCCCTCCTACCCCGCCCGGGTCTCCGACGCGGAGCGCGAACGCGCCCTCGACGTGCTCAGGGAGGGCGCGGCCCAGGGCAGGCTGTCGCACGATACCTTCGTGCACCGGATGGGTCTGGTGCTCGCCGCGCGGGTGCCCGAGGAGCTGGCGGCGGTCACCGCGGACCTCACCCCGGAGGGCGGCCTCTCCCGGCGGCTCTTCGGCTTCGTCGGCCGGATGTCGGCCTTCTCCGTGCGGATGCGGCGCGCCTGGCAGGCCGAGAAGCTTCCGCCACTGCTCTTGCCGGAGCCCGGCCCCAACCCGCTGCGGATCGGGCGGGACCCGGCGAACGGCCTGCGGCTCAGCCATGACTCGGTCTCCCGGCTCCACGCGGAGCTGAGCCGCCAGGGCCGGCTGTGGATCCTGCGCGACCTTGGGTCCACCAACGGCACCACGGTCAACGGGCGCCGGCTGACCGGTTCGATCGTCGTCCAGGACGGCGACATGGTCGGCTTCGGCAGCATGCTCTTCCGCCTCACCGCCCGCTGACCGCCCGCTGGCCGCCCGCTGACGGAGGCGGCGCGAACGGCCCGGCGGGGGCCGGTCGAGGCGGGCCGCGGACTCACCCGAACGGCCCACGCGGACTGCGCCCGGCGCGGCCCGGTGGTCGCCTGGATGCAGCCGTCGCCACGAGGAGCCGCGGCCGTGACAGGGGAGCCACAGATGCACGCGGACACCGACCCCGGCCCCGAGGCCACCCCGCCCGGCCCCTCGGCCGTGCCACCCAGCCCCGTCTCCCACCGCACCGTGCTGCTGCCCGGTCTGCCCACCGGGAACGAGCACGAACTGTACGAGGGCTACCGCAGGCTCCGCGAGGACCATCCGCTGACCTACGACTCCTCGGTCGGGGCCTGGCTGGTCAGCCGCTACCGCGATGTGGCCACCGCCCTGACCGATCTGCGCTTCACCCACGGCAACCGGCCCGGGGACGCGGCCTGCGCCGACCACAGCGCGCCCGTGCCGCCCTATCTGCGCGAGGTCGTCAAGCGGACCGCCTACGTCCTGGCGCGGCGCATCGCGGACCGGACGCAGGCCGACCTGGTGGACGAGTTCTGCCGCTGGCTGCCCTCCGGGTCGATGGGGGTGGGCGGCAGGAACGCCGGGCGGGCCCTGCTCGCCGGACGCTGCGTCTCCCAGGTCCCCGTCCGGGAGAAGGCCCTCGCCTCCTTCCTCGCCAATGTGCTGGACCATCCCGACCGGGTGGCCGCCCTGCGCGCCGAGCCCCGGCTGATCCAGCGGGCCTGGACGGAGTCCCTGCGGCGCGACCCGCCGGTGCTCGTGGTCATCCGCCGGACCTCCGCGACCGTGAAGCTCAGCGGCGGCACCCTGCCCGCGGGCGCCACCGTGGCCTGCCTCATCGGCGCCGCCGGCCGGGACCCGGAGCGCTTCCGGGACCCGGACCGGTTCGACATGCTCCGGGGCGACCCCGGGCAGCTCACCTACGGGCTGGGCGGCTGCCCGGCCGTCGGGCTCGCGGCGATGGAGGCCGAGTACGGGCTGCGGGCGCTCGTCGAGGCCATGCCGCGGATGCGCTGGGCGGAGGGCTTCCGGCCCGTCTCCAGTGGTCTGATCACCCGCTCTCCGAAGTCGCTGCTGGTCCGTCCGCTCGGCTGAGCAGGGCCACCGGACGGGCGGCGAACAGCTCCGCCAGCTGCACGGGCTCCTCGCCGGTGAACTCCCGTGAGGCGTCCAGGAGATCCGTCCACCGACCGGGGGGCAGGGTCAGCTCCGTGTCCCGCCAGCCGCCCTCGCGGTCGAGGCGGAGGGAGAGCCGGGTGACCGCGGTGACCACCCGCCCGGACCGCTGGAAGGCCACGCAGTGGTCCGCCGCCGGGCCGGCCGCCGTGAGGGGGGCGTAGGAGCCGTCCGCGCCGAACACCTCCGGGTGCGCCCGGCGCAGCCGCAGCGCCGCCACGGTGAGCGCCAGCTTCTCGGCCCCGAGCGCCACGTCCGGCCCGGCGCCCGCCCCGGGCGCCCGGTCCCGCGCACCCTCCTCCGCCCCGGGCTCGGGGTGCGGGGGCAGCGGGTCCGGCAGGGGCGGGCCGAAGCGGGCCGGAGCGCGGTTGTCCGGGTCGACCAGGGCCAGGAACTCCCGCTCCGAGCCCTGGTACACATCGGGGACGCCCGGCATCGTCAGATGTACCAGCGCCGCGCCCAGGACGTTCGCCCGGACGAACGGGGCGAGTTCCGCGACCAGTTCGGCGACGGACCGACGCGCGGCCCCCGCCGGGCCCGCGCCGACGAACGCCGACACCGCCTTCTCGTACGCCGCGTCCCCCTCCGTCCAGCTGGTGCGGACGCCAGACTCGCGGGCCGCCTTCAGCAGGGCCCCCTCCAGCCGGTCCGCGTCCGGCAGGCCGAGGCCGACCGCGGTCTGCCAGGCGACCCAGGCGAGCTGGGCGTCGGGGGCGGCCGCCGCCTGCCCGGGGAGCGATTCCAGGAAGCGGACCCAGCGCTCCGGCGTCTCGCTCAGCACCGCGATCCGGGCCCGCACATCCGCGCTGCGCTTGGTGTCATGGGTGGTCAGGACCGTGCCGGTGGCCGCCCAGTCGCGGGCCAGCCGGGCGCAGAACGCGTGGAAGGCGGCCGGGGCCACCGCCGGGTCGCCCGGGTCCCCGCCGACCTCGTTCGCCGAGATCAGGGGCGCGTAGCGGTAGAAGGCGGTGTCCTCCACGGCCTTGGCGCGCAGGGCGGAGGCCGTCTGCGCGAACCGGGCCCGGAAGCGGCGGTGGTCGGTGCCGTCCCCGAGGCGGCCGAGGGCCAGGTCGCGCACCACATCGACGGCCGCCGCCTCCTCGGCGACGGTGAAGGTCTCCCGGGCGGCCTGGGCCGCCTCCTCCGGCAGGGCGGCCTCCGGGTCCGCCGGGTACGGGCGGTAGACCGGCACCCGCACCAGCAGCTCGCGCAGGGCGGTGCGCAGCGCCCAGGGGGCGGTGTCCCGCAGGGCGGGGGAGCCGGCGCAGATCCGCTCGGCGAGCCGCACCAGGGTGGCGGTCTCGGCGGCCAGTTCGTGCGTCACCACCTCGTACGCCGCCCGGCGCACGGTGGACTCCCAGTGGCCGCCGAGGCCGTCCTCCGTGCCGGTGGCCTCCCGGTACGCCCCGGCGAGGCGGCGCAGCCCGGCCGGGTCCGTGAAGAGGCCGTCGACACGGTGGAGCGCGTCGTACCCGGTGGTCCCGGCGACGGGCCAGCCGGCGGGCAGGTGCTCGGGCCCGGTGAGGATCTTCTCCACGACGATCCAGCAGTCGCCCCCCGCGGCCTCGTGGAGCCGGCGCAGATAGCCCTCCGGGTCGGCCACGCCGTCCGGGTGGTCCACCCGCAGGCCCTCGACCACGCCCTCGCGCACCAGCTGGAGGATCTTGGCGTGTGTCGCGTCGAAGACGACCGGGTCCTCGACGCGGACGCCGATGAGGTCGGAGACGGTGAAGAAGCGGCGGTAGTTCAGCTCGGTGCGGGCCAGGCGCCACCAGGCGAGGCGGTACCACTGGGCGTCGAGCAGCTCGGGCAGCGGCAGATGAGCGGTGGACTCGCGCAGGGGGAAGTGCTGCTCGCCGTGGACCAGTTCGCCGCCCTCGGTCCGCAGGCTGCCCAGCTCCTCGCCGATCGGCCCCGGCAGGACGGGCAGCAGGACCTTGCCGTCCCCCGCGTCCCAGTCGATGTCGAACCAGCGGGCGAAGGGGGAGTGGGGGCCCTCGCGCAGGACCTCCCACAGGGCCCGGTTGTGGCGGGGGGCCGCCGCCATGTGGTTCGGCACGATGTCCAGCACCAGGCCCAGGCCGTGCTCCCGGGCCGTCCGGGAGAGGGCGCGCAGGCCCGCCTCCCCGCCCAGCTCCGCCCGGACGAGGCCGTGGTCGACGACGTCGTACCCGTGGGTCGAGCCGGGGACCGCCTCCAGCACCGGGGACAGGTGCAGATGCGAGACGCCGAGCGCGGCGAGGTACGGGACCGCCGCCTCGGCGGACGCGAAGGTGAACTCCGGCTGCAACTGGAGCCGGTAGGTGGCCGTGGGTGTCATGCGAACATACGTACCCGCCGTGAACCCGTCCGTGCGGTGCGGACCGGCTCTTCGGCATATCGAGTGATCGTCGCCCGGCCGGGAACTTTCCCGGTCCGCCGCCCCGACGGCGCGCGCCGGGGCCCGGAGGGCCGCGTTCCGCCCGTCCGGGCCCCGCATCCGGCGCTCAGGCCGGCCGGCGCAGCACCGTCATGCTCCGTCCCACCAGACGCAGCCGCTCCCCGGCGGCGAGGGTCTTGCCCTGCCCCGGCGGCACCCCCTTGGCGAGCGCGGTGTCGACGACGACCTGCCACTCCTCGCCGTGGTCGACCGGGACGGTGAAGTCCAGTTCCTCCCCGCTGGCGTTGAACATCAGCAGGAAGGAGTCGTCCGAGATCCGCTCGCCGCGCGGGCCCGGCTCGGAGATGGCGTGCCCGTTGAGGAACACCGACAGCGCCTTGGCGTGCGCGGCCTGCCAGTCGCGCGGCGCCATCTCCTCGCCGTGCGGGGTGAACCAGGCGATGTCGGTCAGCTCGTCGTGGGTGCCCTCCACCGGGCGGCCGTGGAAGAACCGCCGCCGCCGGAAGACCGGGTGGTCGCGCCGCAGCCACACCATCGTCTTGGTGAAGGCGAGCAGCGAGCCCTCCTCGTCCTCGCCCGGCTCGGGCCAGTGCACCCAGGCGATCTCGTTGTCCTGGCAGTAGGCGTTGTTGTTGCCGCCCTGGGTGCGGGCGAACTCGTCGCCGTGGCTGAGCATCGGCACGCCCTGGGAGAGCATCAGGGTCGCGATGAAGTTCCGCATCTGGCGCTCGCGCAGCTCCTGCACCCCGGGGTCGTCGGTCGCGCCCTCGGCGCCGCAGTTCCAGGAGCGGTTGTGGCTCTCGCCGTCGCGGTTGTTCTCGCCGTTGGCCTCGTTGTGCTTGCCGTTGTAGGAGACCAGGTCGTGCAGGGTGAAGCCGTCGTGGCAGGTGGTGAAGTTGATGGAGGCCAGCGGTCTGCGGCCGTCGTCCTGGTAGAGGTCCGAGGAGCCGGTGAGCCGGGAGGCGAACTCGGCCAGGGTGCGCGGTTCGCCGCGCCACAGGTCCCGCACGCAGTCCCGGTACTTGCCGTTCCACTCGGTCCACAGCGGCGGGAAGTTGCCCACCTGGTAGCCGCCCTCGCCCACGTCCCACGGTTCGGCGATCAGCTTCACCTGGCTGACCACCGGGTCCTGCTGGACCAGGTCGAAGAACGAGGAGAGCCGGTCCACCTCGTGGAACTGGCGTGCGAGGGTGGCCGCGAGGTCGAAGCGGAAGCCGTCGACGTGCATCTCGGTGACCCAGTACCGCAGCGAGTCCATGATCAGCTGGAGGACGTGCGGGCTGCGCATCAGCAGGGAGTTGCCGGTGCCCGTGGTGTCCATGTAGTAGCGGCGGTCCTCGGTCAGCCGGTAGTACGACTCGTTGTCCAGGCCCCGGAAGGAGAGGGTCGGGCCCAGGTGGTTGCCCTCGGCGGTGTGGTTGTAGACCACGTCGAGGATGACCTCGATGCCGGCCCGGTGCAGTGCCTTCACCGCCTGCTTGAACTCCAGCACCTGCTCGCCCCGGTCGCCCCAGGAGGCGTAGCTGTTGTGCGGGGCGAAGAAGCCGATGGTGTTGTAGCCCCAGTAGTTGTTCAGCCCGGCGTCCACCAGGCGGTGGTCGTTGACGAACTGGTGCACCGGCATCAGCTCGATCGCGGTCACGCCCAACTCGGTCAGATGCGAGATCACCGAGGGGTGTGCGAGGCCCGCATAGGTGCCCCGCAGCTCCGGCGGCAGGTCCGGGTGGAGCATCGTCAGGCCCTTGACGTGGGCCTCGTAGATGACCGTCCGGTGGTAGTCGGTGCGCGGGGGGCGGTCGTCACCCCAGTCGAAGTACGGGTTCACCACGACCGACGACATGGTGTGCGGCGCCGAGTCGAGGTCGTTGCGGGAGTCGGGGCGGCCGAAGTGGTAGCCGTACACCGACTCGTTCCAGTCGACCGAGCCGCTGATCGCGCGGGCGTAGGGGTCGAGGAGGAGTTTGGCGGAATTGCAGCGCTGCCCGCGCTCCGGCGCGTACGGGCCGTGGACCCGGTAGCCGTAGCGCTGACCGGGCATCACACCCGGCAGATACGCGTGGCGGACGAACGCGTCGGTCTCGCGCAGCTCGACCGCCGTCTCCGAACCGTCGTCGTGGAGCAGGCACAGCTCGATGCGCCGTGCCGCCTCCGAGTGCACTGCGAAGTTGGTGCCGGCGCCGTCGTACGTGGCGCCGAGGGGATACGCCTGTCCCGGCCAGACCTGCATAGATTCGACTCTTCCATTTCTGATCCGGGGAACGGGGGACTCTCGGCCAAGATCCTCCCCCAAATCGGGGCAAGCTCCTAGGACCTTCGTCATTCCGGTCACCCGGGTCAACCTCGTGTGCCGTCGCGTCGCCGTACGCGCGGGCGCACGCCCGCGCGGGGGCCGACCCGCCGGCGCGGACCGGCGCCAGGGGCCTGACGTCTATGAATCCGCTCACCCCGGAAGAGGTGCCCACTCGGAACGGTCCTCACAATCAGGGGAGTTGAGAAACAACCCCGCTCATCCTGCTGCACCCGCTCCCGTCGGCGGAGTAGGCTCCTTGATCGTCGACGACAGGCGTGAAGAGCGGCGTGAAGACAGGCGCGAGACGGGCGTGAAGTGGAGCAGAAGGCGGTGCGCGGGTGAGCTCGGGAGGGCTGGAGCTACCCCCCGGTGACGCGGGTCATGAGGGGGAGGACTCCGCCGGGATCCCGCCAGGAGCCGTGTCGCTCGCGCGGCCGGTCGAGATCGGCGCGGAGCTGGACTGGGACGCGGACGCCTGGAGTGAGGTGCGCACCCGCGCCCAGCGCGCCGGCCGGGCCTACATCTGGCTGAATCTGGTGGAGCAGCGGCTGCGCGCCGTGGTCGCCGCGGTGCTGCGCCCCGTCTACGACCCCGTCCACGGCGAGGACTGGGTGGTCGCCGCGGCCGGCCCGGCCGGGCAGGAGTGGGTGCAGCGGGCGGTCGCCGTGCGGGAGGTCTCCCGGCGCAAGGGCTATCTGCTGGACCCGGCCGACGACAACGTCCTCTCCTTCCTCACCCTGCCCCAGCTGCGCGAGCTGATGGTGCAGCACTGGCCCTGCTTCGAGCCCTACTTCGACGACCGCCGGGACGTGGAGCTGGCCCTCGACGAGCTGGAGGTCGCGCGGAACGTCGTCTCCCGCAACCGCGCCCTCAACGAGGCCGTCCTCGCCCAGGCCGAGCGCGCATCCGCCCGCCTGCTGGAGATACTCGGCAGCGGCGCGGGCGTGCCCTCGGCCGACCGGCTGCCCGTGGACGCCGTCGAGGACCTGGTCGGGGACCGGTACGCGGACGTGGTCTCCGTCCACCCGGACCGGGTCGGACTCCAGCGCCAGCTGCCCGCGGAGGACCTGTTCGGCGGGGCGCGGCGCGTCGACGCGATCGGCATAGGTCTCAATCTGCTGGTGCAGAACTTCTCCGGCCGCCGCCTGGTGCGACTGGCCGAATCCGGCTGCCGGGTCCGGCTGCTCTTCCTCAACCCCGCCAGCAGCGCCGTGAAGCGGCGCGAGCGGGAACTCGGCATCAAGAAGGGCGAGCTGAGCCGGACCGTGGAGATGAACATCCTCCATGTGCGCCGGGTGCGCTCCCGGCTGCGCGACCCCGGCGCCTTCGAGATCCAGGTCTTCGACGAGACCCCCCGTTTCACCGCCTACCTGGTCGACGGGGACGGCTCCGACGGCCTGGCCGTCGTCCAGTCCTATCTGCGCCGTGCCCGGGGCATGGAGGCGCCGGTGCTGGTGCTGCGCGGCGGCGGCAGGCCCCTCGTCCGGCCGGGGCAGGACGGGGAGACGGGCCTGTTCCAGACCTACCGCGAGGAGTTCGAGTCGGTCTGGGCGGACTCGCGTCCGGTGTCCTGAAAACGCCGGTCCCGGGGCGGAGCCGGGGAGCGGGCCGCCCGCGTTGTCAGTGGCCCGTGCGATGGTGAAGATCCAACGGGGGGCGGCAGCCCGGCACCATGGAGGAGGGGGCATCATGTCCTGGCACGGGGGACCACTGGTCGGGTTCGACCTGGAGACGACCGGCACCGATCCGCTCGACGCGCGCATCGTGACGGCGGCCGTCGTCGAAGTGCGTCCGGGGGAGCCGGAGACCCGGCGCCTCTGGCTGGCCGACCCGGGGATACGGATTCCCGCCCAGGCCTCCGCCATCCACGGCATCAGCAACGAACGGGCCACCGCCGAGGGGCGGCCCGCCCGGGAGGTCGCCGACGAGGTCGCCGGGGTGCTCACCGGCCACTGGCGCCGGGGCGTCCCCGTCGTCGCGTACAACGCCGCCTTCGACCTGACCCTGCTCAGTGCGGAGCTGCGCCGCCACGGGCTCCCCTCACTGGCGGAGCGGCTGGGTGGCCGCCCGACCGGACCGGTGATCGACCCGTACACCATCGACCGGGCCGTGGACCGCTACCGCAAGGGCAAGCGCACCCTGGAGGCCGTCTGCGCCGAGTACGGCGTGGTCCTCGACGGCGCCCACCGGGCGGACGCGGACGCGCTCGCCGCGGTCCTGGTCGCCCGCGCGATAGCCGGGCGCCACCCCTCGGTGGCGCTTCTCGATCCCGAGCAACTGCACGAGAACCAGGTGCGGTGGTACGCGCAGTGGGCCGCCTCCTTCCAGGAGTTCCTGCGGCGCAAGGGCACCCGGGATGCGGTGGTCGACCCGGCCTGGCCGCTGCGCGAACTCGTCCCCGCCGCGGGCGCCTGAGCGCCCCCGGCGCGCGGGTCCGCGCCGTGCCGGAGGCGTCCGCCCCGGTCCGGGGGGCGTCCGGCGATGGGCGGTTCGTCCGCAACGCCCTGGCCGGACAACGACGTTGACGCCCCGCGCACCCTTGTCCATCGAGCAGTTGTTCTTCCATAATCACCGGGCGCTCTGCGAACTCATCCCCCACTGGGTTCGGACGAGTCACGGCACGCCGCGTCCGCGCGGCCGCCGTGTGCTGCCGCGCTTCGGCATGTCCGCTTCCGGTGGGTCCGGGTTGCCGTACGGCGTACAACCCCCCACGAGAGGAAGTCTGTTGCGGAACTACCTCAAGCTCAGCTCCGTCATCGCCACCGGTGCGCTCGCCCTCGGGACGCTCGGTCTCCAGTCCGCCACGGCCTCGGCCGCCCCCGAACCGACCCCACGCGGTGAGATGGGCCCCATGGTCGTCGGCGGCACCCCGGCCGAGCAGGGCGAATTCCCGTTCCTGGTCCGCCTGTCCATGGGCTGCGGCGGTGCCATGTACGCCAAGGACCTCGTCCTGACCGCCGCGCACTGTCTCGACGGCAGCGGTCCGGACACCTCCATCACCGTCACGGGCGGCGTCGTTGACCTGGAGGACCCCGCGGCGCAGACCGCGAAGTCCACCGAGGTCCTCCAGGCCCCCGGCTACAACGGGACGGGCAAGGACTGGGCGCTGGTCAAGCTCGACAAGGAGCTCGACCTGCCCACCCTGCCCATCGCCAAGGACGCCTCGCTCAACGAGGGCGAGTTCGACATCGCCGGCTGGGGCGCCGACAAGGAGGGCGGCCAGCAGCAGCGGTATCTGCTGAAGGCCAAGGTGCCCTTCGTCGACGACGCCACCTGCCAGGGCGCCTACCCGGAGCTGGTCGCCGACGAGGAGCTGTGCGCCGGCAAGCTGGACACCGGCGGCACCGACACCTGCCAGGGCGACTCCGGCGGCCCGATGTTCCGCAAGGACGAGGCCGGCGAGCTGATACAGGTCGGCATCGTCAGCTGGGGCGAGGGCTGCGCGCGTCCCGGCAAGCCGGGCGTCTACGCGGAGGTGAGCCACTTCGCCGCGGACATCGAGAAGGCCGCGGCCGAACTGAGCGGCTGATCCGTCCCGGTCGGGTGATCCGTTCCGGCCGGTGATCCGGCCGCCGTACCGCCGTGTCCCCGCCCCGGGTGTCCGCACCCGGGGCGGGGCGCGGTGGTTCCGGGGCGGGCGCCGGGCCGGTTCGGGGGGCTGCCCGGCGGGAGTTCTGTCGCGAAGATCACTCCGGGCCGGTTGAGGTGGCAGGGGCCCCCGGGCCCTGTGATGGGATGGTCCGATGCGACCCCCCACACGCATATCAGCACAGTCCCGCAACCCCTACGACGAACTCGCCCAACTGGCGGACCCGGAGCCCGAGGCGGACGGCGCGACCGCCGGGACCTCCCGGATCCTCCCGCCGGTGCGCGGCCTCCCCTCCGACGACGGCCCCGATCCCGACCCCTGGGAGCCCCCCAACCACCGCGGCCGCGGCCGGCTCCGCGCCCTGCCGGCCGTCGTCAAGACCCTTGTCCCGCTGGTCGCCGGCGCGGTGTTCCTGGTCGCGGCTGACCGCCTGGCCGTGGTGTACGCGGAGGACCGCGCGGCCGAGAAGATCCAGGACACCCTGAGCCTGCGGGCCGAACCCGATGTCGACATCAAGGGCTTCCCCTTCCTGACCCAGGTGGCGCGCGAACGCATCGACCGGGCCGAGGTCCGGCTGCCGGACGTGGACGCGGGCAAGGTCTCCCTCGCCGAGGTGCAGGCCACGGTGCGCGGCGTCAGCACCGTCGGTGAACTGACCGCCCCCAAGGGGGTCGACCTCCAGGACGTGCGCGGCGACGTCCTTGTCTCCTTCGACGACCTCGACCGCGAACTCGGTGCCTCGCACATCACCTTCTCCGAGGCGGGGCCGGCCGCCGTGCGCATCAAGGGCGGGATCGACGTCGCCGGGCGCACGATCGGCGTCCGCGCCGAGGCGCGCATCGGCCTGCGCGACGGGCGCGAGCTGTCCACCACGGTGACGGGCATGCGGCTGGACGTGCCGGGCCTGTTCACCTACCGCCCCGGGTCGGGCGCGGAGGGCGGCGGACTGCGGCTGCACCCGGAGGCGGCGGCCCGGATCAGCGAGGAGACGGCCCGGGTGAAGGCGCTGTTCGACGTGCCGGCCGTGGTGGAGCGGCTGGGCATCCCGCGCGCCCGGGTCGAACAGGCGCTGCGCAGCGAACGGGAACTGGCGGAACTGACCGGCTCCCCGCGC
This sequence comes from Streptomyces sp. NPDC005805, assembly GCF_040630445.1. NCBI lineage: Bacteria > Bacillati > Actinomycetota > Actinomycetes > Kitasatosporales > Streptomycetaceae > Streptomyces > Streptomyces sp. NPDC005805. The sequence continues at coordinate 3,472 of NZ_JBEXXN010000002.1, read as the reverse complement.
TTCCTGAAGCAGCTGACCGAGGTCAACCTCATCGACCTGGTCGCCGAGCACCCCTGGCTGCTGGAGAAGGCGGGGATCGACCCCGCCCTCGTCGGCGCGCTGATGAAGCTGCGGCTGCCGGAGCTGTCGGACCGGCTGTCGTGGTCCTTCACCCTGCCCGAGTCGCTGGGCGGTGTGCGGCTGCGCGACATCTCCGTGGAGAAGGAGGGCATCCGCGCGCGGCTGACGGGCAGCGGCCTGCGGCTGGGCGGCGGGGACGCGGGGCCGGCGCGCGCGTCGGGGCCGCTGGTCCGCTGAGCCCGGGGCGCGCTCCGGGCTCCGGCCCGCGTCAGAAGGGGCGCCAGCGGACCTCGGGATCGCCGTCGCGCAGGGAGGCGACCCGGCGGCGGAACTCGGCCAGGGCCTTCGGGTCGGACGGGGCGTGCTGGGCCACCCAGGCGCAGCTCGCCGTCTCGCGGGCGCCGCGCAGGACCGCGCAGCCGTCCCAGGTACGCACGTCCCAGCCGTACGCCTCGGTGAAGGAGTCGTAGGCCGCCGGGTCCAGGCCGTAGCGGTCCCGGGACAGGGCCATCACCACGAGGTCGTGCTCGCGCAGGTCCGAGGAGAAGGTCTCCAGGTCGACCAGGACCGGCCCGTCCGGGCCGACATGGACGTTGCGGGGGAGGGCGTCGCCGTGCACCGGGCCGGGCGGCAGCTGCGGGACGAGGGCGGCGGCGGCCGCGGTGAAGCCGTCGCGGCGCTCGCGCAGATAGGCGGCGTCCGCCGGGTCGATCGCGTCGCCCGCCAGCCGCAGCCAGCGCTCGACCCCGCCCAGCAGCTCGCGCGGCGGGAGGGCGAACGGCGGCGCGGGCAGGGCGTGGACCAGTCGCAGCAGGGCGGCGAGGTCCGCGGGGGCGGCCGGGCGGACGGCGTCGGGCAGCCCGTGCCAGAGGGTGACCGGGTGCCCCTCGGCCGTGCGCGGCTCCGGCTCGGCGGCGCGGACGGCGGGCACTTCGGCCTCGGCGAGCCAGCCGGCGACGGTGAGTTCGCGCTCCGCGCGGGGGAGGAGGGAGGGGTCCCGGCCCACCTTGACGACGAGGTCTCCGGTGGCGAACACGGCGTTCTCGCCGAGCGCGAGCAGCCGCGCGGCGTCGGCCTCGCCGCCCGTGAACCCGGCGGCCGCGAGCAGCTCGCGTGCGCGTGTCTCGTCCATGCGTGTCTCCGTCTCCGTGCCTGTGCCTGTGCCTGTGCCTGCGCCGGGCCCGCGCCCGCGCCCGGCCTGCCGTGCCCGGGGCGACCGGGCCTCCCGGCCCCTCCTTGTCGGGGCCGTTCCGGAACGGCCCCGGCCTCGGAGGCCGGACCTGTGCCGGACGGCCGGGCCTTGCCCGGTCGTCCAGGCGTGGCCCCGCCCGGCCCGGAGGTACCGGTCCCGGGCTCGGCCCGGTCCCGGGCTGCCGCCCCGGCCGGCCCGGAGGAGCGAGTCCGCCCTCCGGACCCGGTCCCGGGCTGTCCGCGGTCCCGGGCTACCGCCCGGCCGGGGGGCGTCGGGGCCTCCCGGCCTGCGGGGCCGTTCCCCGCGTCCGGGCCCTACCCGGGTCTGCCCGGCCGGGTCCGGGGCCCGGCCCGCAGACCCGGACCTGCGTCCGGCCCGGCCCGACGCCCGGTCCTGGCCCGGAGAAGCGACTCCGCCCTCCGGACCCGGGCTGCCCGCGGTCCCGGGCTGTCCGCCCGGCCGGGGAGCGTCGGGGCCTCCCGGACCGCGGGGCCGTTCCCCCTGCCCGGCCCCGGCCCGTTCCCGGCCCGGAAGGCCGGACCCCGGACCCGCCCGGGGCCCGGAGCCGGGGTGCTGCTCCGGGCCAGTCTCGCACTGGCCGGCCGCGGTCTTGACGGAGCCCGGGCCGGTCGCACGATGGCGGGGCCCGGGCCGCCGAGCGCCGCCGGGGTGGGACGGGAAACCCCGGAAGGAGTCGCCTCCGTGAGACCGACCACCACCGCGCGGCGGCGATCCGGTGGGCGGCGGGAATACGGGGCCTGGTTCCTCGTGCCGCCCGCGCTGCTGCCGATCCCGGAACGGCTGGTGGAGGACGGGAACCCGGTGCCGGCGCGCTACCGGAGGTGAGGCGGGACCGAATATGGTTGCACGAGACGTATCGTCTCGTTTAGAGTGAGGCGCATGACCACTACCCCCGCGCACATCGCCATGTTCTCCATCGCCGCCCCCGGCCATGTGAACCCGAGCCTGGAGGTGATCAGGGAACTCGTCGCCCGGGGGCACCGCGTCAGCTACGCGATCCCGGCCTCGTTCGCCGACCGGGTCGCCGCGACCGGCGCCCGCCCGGTCGTCTACCACTCGACCCTGCCGACCGGTGACGACCCCGACGCCTGGGGCACCGAACTCATCGACAACATCGAACCGTTCCTGCACGACGCGATCCAGGCCCTGCCCCAGCTCGCCGACGCCTTCGCCGGTGACGAACCCGACCTGGTGATCCACGACATCACCTCCTACCCGGCGCCCGTGCTCGCCCACCGCTGGGGTGTCCCCGCCGTCTCCCTCTCGCCGAACCTGGTCGCCTGGGAGGGGTACGAGGAGGAGGTCGCGGCGCCGATGCTCGCCGAGCTGAAGGCGTCCGGGCGCGGCCAGGCGTACTACGCGCGCTTCGGCGCCTGGCTGGCGGAGCACGGGATCACCACCGACCCGGACCGCTTCGTCGGCCGGCCGCGCCGCAGTGTCGTCCTCATCCCCCGGGCCCTCCAGCCGCACGCCGACCGGGTCGACGAGTCGGTGTACTCCTTCGTCGGCGCCTGCCAGGGCGAGCGCGGCGACCAGGGGGAGTGGCGGCGGCCGGCGGACGCCGAGAAGGTGGTCCTGGTCTCCCTGGGCTCCTCGTTCACCAAGCAGCCCGCGTTCTACCGGGAGTGCGTGAAGGCGTTCGGGGACCTGCCCGGCTGGCACACCGTCCTCCAGATCGGCAAGCACGTCGACCCGGCCGAACTCGGCGAGGTGCCCGCGAGCGTCGAGGTGCGCGACTGGGTGCCGCAGCTCTCCGTGCTGCGCCGGGCGGACGCCTTCGTCACCCACGCGGGCGCGGGCGGCAGCCAGGAGGGGCTGGCGACGGGCACCCCGATGGTGGCCGTGCCGCAGGCCGTGGACCAGTTCGGCAACGCGGACATGCTGGTCGCCCTCGGGGTGGCCCGCCGGCTCGACACCGAGGAGGCCACGGCGGAGGCGCTGCGCGAGGCGGTGCTCGCCCTCGTTGGCGACGCGGAGGTCGCGGCCCGGCTGGCGGAGATCGGCGCCGGGATGGCCAAGGAGGGCGGCACCCCGCGAGCGGCCGACCTGATCGAGGCCGAACTCCCGCGCTGAGGAGCGCCGGAGGGCGAAGGTACGGCGGAAAGCCGAGGGCCCCGACACAGCGCCCGAGCAGTGGTCCGCGACGCATGGTTCGACTCTTCATCGTCTCTTCCCTTCTAGGCATGGTTCTCTGCTATA